>JBILTD010000137.1:0-5010 GCA_044371695.1 Crocinitomicaceae bacterium
CTCATTTATTTGGCAAACACGAAGATGTCGCTCAAAAATTGCCAGCCAATGTATGGCTTGCCCACGATGGCCTCCAATTAGAATTTCAGTATTTCGATTAATTTTAAGCATGCAAACAAAAGACTTTATAGACCTTGAGGCCCTGATCCGAAGCAAAAATCCGCGTTTGCTCAAATGGCTACCAAAGTTTGTGCTGAACTTCCTCAAAAACAAATTACACCAAGACGAAATCAATGCTTTTATTGCCGAATCCGGACACCTTAAAGATCATGAATTTTGCGCAGCCATTATTGATTATTTCGATTTTAAAATTGAAATTTCTGGCCTAGAAAATATCCCCAAAACAGGTGGCGCAATCCTTACACTGAATCACCCTTTAGGCGGAATGGATGGCGTTGCTTTAATTCATTCATTGCGTGAAGTAAGACCAGATGTTGTATTGATTGTCAATGATTTACTATTAAATTTAAAGCAGCTTTCTAACTTATTTGTTGGAGTCAATAAATTCGGACGCAACCAAGGCAATGTGAGGCACAGCATCCGGTCTGCATTTGAAAAAGAACAACTTGTAATTATCTTTCCGGCAGGGATGGTGACACGCGTCCACAACAAGCAAATTGTAGAAGCCGAATGGAAAAAAACTTTTGTGAGTTACGCAAGAGAATTAGCTAGACCTATCGTCCCGATTTACATCGCCGGGGGACTATCAAAGACCTTTTATCGTGTAAATAGATTCAGAACCAGATTGGGCATTAAAGCAAATCTAGAGATGTTCTTATTAGCTGACGAGATGTATAAACAAAAACACGGTAAAATTAGTTTTACTATTGGTAAACCTTTGCTTGCTTCAGACTTGCCAGCACAACTCGACGACTCAGCAGCAGCAAATTGGGTAAAAGACCACGTTTACCAACTTAAAAATCAAGCATGAAAGAGATCATTGATCCCATAGATAAGTCCGTTCTTAAATCCGAACTCAATGCCGAACGCTTTTTGCGGACAACCCGAAAAGGTGGCAACGAAATTTACCGTGTCAATTGCCACAACGCACCAAATGTGCTCCAAGAAATTGGACGCTTGCGTGAGCTTACATTCCGCACCTCAGGAGGTGGTACTGGCGAAGAAGTTGACCTCGACGAGCACGACTTTGGGCCCTACGCTTACGAACAGCTCATTGTTTGGTCACCTGAAGATGAAGAAATCATTGGTGGCTACCGCTATCTTGTTTGCGCTGAAGCTCTAGACCAAGATGGAAATTATCATTTGTCAACCACGCATTACTTCGAATTTAGTGCGGCTTTCAAGGAAAAATACCTTCCTAGCACTATCGAGCTTGGCAGAAGTTGGGTGCAGCCCAATTACCAACCAACGGTCAACCCTAAAAAAGGCCTTTTTGCACTTGATAATATTTGGGATGGCCTGGGTGCACTGATTCGTTTTTACCCGAGTGTCAAATATTTCTTTGGCAAAGTAACGATGTACCCCGACTACGACACCAGTAGCCGTGATTTCTTACTGTTCTTTTTGCAGCACTTTTTTGCAGACTCAGAACAACTGATTAAAGCGTATCATCCCCTTCAAATTGGCGACATCAGCGCTTACGCAGCTTTGATTGAAGGGAAGGATTACAAGGACGCTTTCAAAGAACTCAATGGTTTTGTCCGAGAACGTGGCACCTTTATTCCGCCGCTTATGAATATTTACATGAATTTATCGGCCACCATGAAGACCTTCGACACTGCTGTGAATCCGGACTTCGGAAATGTAGAAGAAACAGGTATTTTGGTCACCATTGCTGACATTTACCCAGATAAAAAGGAAAGGCACCTAGATTTCTAAATAAACGCATTTGCTCGCGCTGAGCAACAGGAAAAAAGTACAAAAACCTACAACCAACTATGATCGGTGGTAGCTAACTTTTTTCTGATTTTGAGCTTGATTCGATTGATCTGAACATCAACGTACTGCAAGCCCAAACGCTGCTCAATCTCTTTACTAGACTTCTGATACATGTATTTCATCTTGAGAATCAAGGCCTCTTGTTTTGTCACACAACCCAGTGCCAAACTCATTAATGAAATAAGCTCGTGTTCACGCGCAACTTCACTTTCAGCAGCCCGAAGGATAGCCGTATTGATGGTATTCTCCCAAACGGCATTTTTCTGTGCCTTTTTCTTTCTGAGTAAGGAAATACAGTAATGCGTAACGATGGTTCTGAGCCAAGCTTTCGAATCAAAGAGTTCAGCTTGAGCTTGATATTTCTTTTCATAGAGCAAAAAGAAATGAATCGAGAATTCTTGCAAAACGTCCGCTTGTTCGTCGGCAGAAAAATACTTGGCAATGATTCTTTTAAAAAATGGAACTTGCGAGGTAAAAATAGGCTCGAAAGCACGGTTGGTGTAGGCTGCTTGGTTCATGTTTTTGTTTTTACAATTATCGTTCCAAAGTGCGATTTGCAGAATTTCTTAGTATTTTCACAATCTCGGAGTCAAAACTTCGTTGTTGTCTTTGCCATATGAAAGTAACCACACTACTTTTTCTGTTATCTAGTTTGAGCTGTTTTGCACAATATGACCTGGGCAACAATGCTTTCAGTGGCTTTGAGCAAACCAATACAAGTAAAAGTCTTGGCGTAGGTTCCAGGTATTACGCCTTGCCAAACGGCGATCTTTCAACTACACTTGACCAAGCTGCACTTCTCGATCCTAAAATGCATGGTACCATGCACAGCACCATTGGCATTCTACCTTCCGGCGTCAACTTTGGTGTGTTTTCAACAGCACTCAAAACTAAAATTGGCACAGTGGCGCCATACATTCGGTATTTGAATTACGGTAATTTTACTGAAACCAATACCGCAGGAGAAGCCATCGGTTCATTTAATGCCCTTGATTATCAACTTGGAGCCAGCTATGCCTATACGCCAAATCCTTACTTTAGAATGGGAGTTCAGCTGAATTTATTAGGATCTCAACTCGAGCGCTACAGTGCATTTGGCCTTAGCTCTACTTTTTCTGCCCTTCTCATTCATCCTAAGCAATTGTTTACTGCTGCCTTCGGCGTAAGAAATTTAGGATTCATATTTAAAAACTATACAAGCACTGAAAGCGCTCAACTTCCCTTAGATACCTACATTGCCCTTAGTTACAAACTTGCGCACGCACCATTCCGCTTTCATATCGTTGGCCATTCTTTAAATAAACCTGAAAACATATGGCTCGACCCTAATGCCGCGCCAACCTATGACCCACTTACCGGAGACACCATTCCTATTTACACACCCAACATCGGCGAGAAGATTGCCAATCACCTAAATTTTCAATTAGAATTAGTGCCTAAAGGTGCCTTTCAACTAAGAATGGGCTTCAACTACAACAGACGCCAACAACTCAAGCTTAATGATTTCCCGGGTCTAGCAGGTTTTTCTTTAGGCACAAGTCTTAAAATCAAGAAGTTCGACTTTGATTACTCCATCCAATTTTATTCAAAAGCTGGGGTCATTCATGCCATTGGCCTCAGCACCGATCTTCAGCGTTGGAAGAAAAAAATCTAGAGGTCTTTAGCATGAAGATAGCCGACGTGCTGAATGTAATCTTGATGAAACGTTCCATCCAGATTTCGAATGACAAACTCAGTCTCGTTCAAAACTTTCTCCCCTCTTGAGAATGCCAAAATCCAACGCACATCATGTTTTTTACTATTTGAATGGAATCTTATTTTTTGTTGCAAAAAAATGCAATTCTTAGAAAGCTCTTCGATCGTATTAAGAGCAATATCCTTCGGGAGAATTAACCACAAAACACCTGCTTTTGAAAGTAAATGAAGACTGGCTTGTAAAAATTGAATGAATGCATCTTTACTTAAATGCTTGGCTTCGTTCAATCCCTGACTATCACTCTTGAGGTCATCTATAAAGTACGGCGGATTACTCACAACAAGATCGAACTTTTGCTGGGTTTCAAAATTTTCAACACTTACCTGATGTATCGTCAAGCGTGATTTATAATTAGAAGTATGAAAATTTGATTGAGCTTCAGTAAATGCCTGATGATTGGGTTCTAGCGCCTCAATTGTTGCATTTTCAAAGCGCGAAGCTAGAATTAATGCAATGACACCAGTTCCGGTACCTACGTCTAGTATTCGAGGGTTATTTGAAGTTATCTGAACGGTGGCACCAAGTAATAGCGCATCTGTCCCGACTTTCAGCGGACTTTGATCTTGAACGATACTAAAATCCCGAAAGTGAAAAACTGACATTAATAAGCTTTAGCGAAAACGACACGTTGCGCCGAAGGCTTGCCTGTTACCATACAAACACCAGGTGTGGTATCGCCATCTAAAAGAATACAACGGATTGTTGCTTTTGTTTCTTGCTTGATGAGCTCTTCGGTTTCAGCAGTACCATCCCAATGTGCCAATAAGAAACCACCTTTTTCGATTTCATCTTTGAACTGCGCATATGAATCAATCACTTTTGTATTGGCAGTTCGGAAGTCTTTGGCGTTTTGGAGCAATTGTGCTTGAATTTGACCAAGTAAGTCTTGAATATAGCTTGCAATGCCAGCAAAATCAACAACTTCTTTGGTTTTTGTGTCGCGACGTGCTACTTCAATTTTACCGTTTTCGAGGTCACGTGGGCCCATGGCCAAACGCAGAGGAACGCCTTTGGTCTCGTATTCTGCAAATTTCCAGCCTGGTCGACGGTTGTCATCGTCGTCGTATTTGAAACGGATGCCTAAAGCCTTGAGTTCTTGAGCTAAGGCAGCAAAGCGCTCAGAAATAGCTGTGAGCTCTTCTTCAGAACGGTAAATTGGCACACCTACTACTTGGATAGGTGCAAGTGCAGGTGGTAAAACTAAACCTTGGTCATCAGAGTGCGTCATGATGAGCGCCCCCATCAAACGCGTTGAAACACCCCATGAGGTAGCCCAAACGTAGTCGAGCTTACCCTCTTTATCGGCAAATTTTACTTCAAATGCTTTTGCAAAATTCTGTCCTAGGAAGTGGCTT
>JBILTD010000139.1:0-5008 GCA_044371695.1 Crocinitomicaceae bacterium
TTTTCCAGGCGGTATGATGATTGGTACTGACTCACACACCGTAAATGCAGGTGGTCTCGGAATGGTGGCTATCGGTGTTGGTGGTGCTGATGCAGTAGATGTAATGGCCGGAATGGCTTGGGAATTAAAATTCCCGAAACTCATCGGTGTAAAATTAACAGGTAAACTCAATGGCTGGACTTCCGCGAAAGACGTCATCTTAAAAGTAGCTGATATCTTAACTGTAAAAGGCGGAACAGGAGCAATTGTTGAGTATTTCGGCGAAGGCGCGCTTTCTTTGTCTTGTACTGGAAAAGGAACCATTTGTAATATGGGTGCTGAAATTGGCGCTACTACTTCTACATTTGGCTACGACGAATCCATGCGTCGTTACCTCAAGGCAACGGGTCGTGAAGAAGTTGTTAATGCAGCTGATGCCATTGCAGAACACCTCACCGGAGACCAAGAAGTTTACGCTGAACCTGAAAAATACTTCGATCAACTTATCGAGATCAACCTTAGTGAACTAGAACCACACGTGAATGGTCCGTTTACACCAGACCGCGGAACACCAGTTTCTAAAATGCGCGCCGAGGCTACAGCCAACGGTTGGCCACTTCAAGTAGAGTGGGGGCTTATTGGTTCTTGTACCAATTCATCTTATGAAGATTTAGCACGTGCGGCGTCTATCGTCAAGCAAGCAGTTGACATGGGCATTACGCCAAAAGCCGAATTTGGGATCAATCCAGGTTCTGAGCAAGTTCGCTACACTGCAGAGCGCGATGGCATTCTTGCTGAATTTGAAAAAATGGGTACCAAAGTATTTACAAACGCTTGTGGACCATGTATTGGTCAGTGGGCACGCGAAGGTGCAGAAAAGCAAGAGAAAAACACCATCGTTCACTCTTTCAACAGAAACTTCTCTAAAAGAGCCGATGGCAACCCAAATACACATGCCTTTGTAACGAGCCCTGAAATGGTTGCAGCATTGGCTATTGCCGGAGACCTCGGTTTCAACCCACTCACAGATACTTTAACCAACGACAAAGGGGAGCAAGTAAAATTGCAAGCACCTTTCGGAGACGAATTGCCAACTAAAGGTTTTGCAGTTGAAGACAACGGATATCAAGCTCCTGCTTCAGACGGAAGCGCTGTAGAAATCGCAGTAGCCCCAGACTCTCAGCGCCTTCAACTTCTAGAGAACTTCCCTGCTTGGGACGGAGAAAACATCAACGGTGCGCGTCTACTGATCAAAGCAAAAGGTAAGTGTACCACGGACCACATTTCAATGGCAGGTCCTTGGTTGCGTTACCGTGGTCACCTTGACAACATTTCAAATAACATGCTCATCGGTGCTGAAAACGCATTTAATGGTGAGGCCAATAAAGTGAAAAACCAATTAACAGGTGAATACGCAGAAGTTCCTGCAGTGCAACGTGCTTACAAGGCCGCTGGTGTTCCATCAATCGTCGTTGGTGACCACAACTACGGTGAAGGTTCCTCACGTGAGCATGCAGCAATGGAGCCGCGTCATTTGGGTGTACGTGCTGTTTTGGTAAAATCATTTGCCCGTATCCACGAAACAAACCTTAAAAAACAAGGAATGCTCGGACTCACCTTCATCAATGAAGCTGACTACGACAAAATCCAAGAAGACGATACCTTTGATTTTATCGACCTCAAAGATTTTGCACCTGAGAAACCACTTACTATTTTAATCAAGCATAGCAATGGTTCATCAGAGCAAATTCAAGTACAACATACTTACAATGCTTCGCAAATTGACTGGTTCAGAGCTGGTTCAGCCTTGAACTTGATCAAAATGATGGAATCTTAAGATGAAAACTATTTTATCTATTACCTTTTTGAGCCTGTTCACTTTTGGAGTTCAGGCTCAAGCTTTGTTTAGAGGGAACTTTACTGCAACGGCTTATCTAGGTTACCCAAATATTATGCGTACCAGTTTGGAACTCAATGAAGAGATACCATCAGGTATAAATGTTGATTACAGAGGCATCGCACCTTCGGGTTTACGTCTGATGTACATGATTGGTGATGACGTCAGTATTGGTCTTGATTTCATATATACACAAGCATCTGCTCGTTATACGAAGTTAGATTCTTCATTTTTTAATAACCAATGGAATTATATTAGCAATAGCCATCAAATTTCAAAGCAAAGATTCCGTCCGCAGTTCCGTTTTGATTTCCACCTGGGTTCACTCAATGCTAATTTTGATCAGTACATCGGAATGGCAATAGGTGGTAATTTGCGCTGGCGCCAGGTTTACCTAAATAATGAATTAATCAATACCCAACCTAATGCATTTGATATTGTAATTCCTATGTCCTTAAGGATATGCTATGGTTTTCAATATTTGATTAACTATAATTTAGCGCTCAGTTCTGAAATAGGCCTCGGTGGCCCCATCTTTCAATCGGGCCTGACTTATCGGTTTTAATCAGTACAATTCCTTGAGTAATTCTCAATTTCATTGGAAGTAAGACGTTTGCTCTTACTAAAAGAAAACAAAAAAAGCCCCTACAATTGTAAGGGCTTTTTTTATGGCTTGACTACCAGATTTTAGTAGCGGTAGTGTTCGGATTTGAATGGCCCAGCAACAGTTACGCCAATGTAAGCAGCTTGCTCTTCAGATAAAGTCTCAAGCTCTACACCAATTTTAGAAAGGTGTAAGCGTGCTACTTTTTCATCGAGGTGCTTAGGTAGGGTATATACGTCGTTTTCGTATTTGTCAGAGTGATTCCAAAGCTCAAGTTGCGCCAAGGTTTGGTTAGTGAACGAGTTAGACATCACAAAAGATGGGTGACCAGTTGCACAACCAAGGTTTACCAAGCGTCCTTCAGCCAAAACAATTATGTCTTTGCCTTTCACGTCGTAAAGGTCAACTTGTGGTTTGATTTCCATTTTAGATTGACCATAGTTTGCATTTAACCAAGCCATATCGATTTCGTTATCGAAGTGACCAATGTTACAAACGATTGTTTTGTCTTTCATGGCTTCAAAATGACGACCTACCACTATGTTTTTGTTACCGGTTGCTGTAACAATGATATCGGCTAGGTGGATTACTTTATCAAGTGGCTTCACTTCAAAACCATCCATGGCTGCTTGAAGCGCACAAATTGGGTCAATTTCAGTAACGATGACGCGGGCACCTGCACCTTGTAATGAAGCAGCAGATCCTTTACCTACATCTCCGTAACCACAAACGATTGCAACTTTACCAGCCATCATGACATCAGTAGCACGACGAATCGCATCTACTAATGATTCTTTACAACCGTATTTGTTGTCAAACTTAGATTTAGTAACAGAGTCATTGACATTGATTGCAGGCATCACAAGGGTGCCATTTTTCTTGCGCTCATACAAGCGGTGAACACCAGTTGTGGTTTCTTCAGAAAGTCCTTTGATGTCCTTAGTGAGTTCCGGGAAACGGTCAAATACCATGTTGGTGAGGTCTCCACCGTCATCGAGGATCATGTTGAGAGCTTTGCCACCTTCAAATGCGAACAAAGTTTGCTCAATACACCAATCGAATTCTTCTTCGTTCATACCTTTCCATGCAAATACTGGAATGCCAGCTGCTGCGATTGCCGCTGCGGCGTGGTCTTGCGTTGAAAAGATGTTGCATGAAGACCAAGTCACTTCAGCACCGAGGTCAACCAACGTTTCAATGAGAACAGCTGTTTGAATGGTCATGTGCAAGCATCCGGCAACACGTGCACCCGCAAGTGGTTTGCTGGCTCCGTATTCTTCGCGCAGCGCCATAAGGCCTGGCATTTCAGCTTCAGCCAATTTGATTTCTTTGCGCCCCCAATCTGCGAGGCTGATGTCTTTTACTTTATAATTCATGAGTCTAATTTGCGTTATTCTATTTTGCGTTGCAAAGGTAAGTGCTTTTTTGTTCAAAAGCACTAGAGCTGCTCTCTAATCAATTTGGTTAATCCTTCTACAAAAGCAGGATGTGTATTGGAGCTCGGGACAAGCTGTACTTTTTCGCCACCTTTTTCTTCAAAGATCTCTTGGTATTCGTCGCCAATTTCAATGAGGGTTTCAAGGCAATCAGCTACAAATGCTGGGCTAAAAACTAAGAGTTTTTTGGCACCTTTTTCTGCCCATTCTTCCACAACCTTATCAGAGAAAGGGGTCAGCCATTTTTTGTCAAGCCTTGACTGAAAGCAGACGGTGTAATCTTTTTCTGTGAGGCCTAATTCTTTGGCGATAAGCCTAGTAGTTGCATAACTGGTGGCCTTATAGCAGAATTTATTTTTTTCATTGACCTCGAGTTCACATGGTTGGTCTTCACAAAGATCGGTGCCCTCATAAACTTTGTCTACCTGTCTTTCAGGAAGGCCGTGGTAGGAGAATAAGATATGATCGTAATCGGAGAGCTGAAATTTCTTGGCGTTGTCAACTATTGAATGAATATAGCCAGGGTTGTCATAGAATTGGCTGATGATCTTGATTTCGGGAATGACCCACCATTTGCGGATGATATCCATGGCTTTTTCAATGGCCGAACCTGTTGAGGCAGATGCGTATTGCGGAAATAAAGGCAACAAGACAATGCGGTCATAGTTGGCTAAGCGCATCCTTTCAAGTACCGAATCTAAGGATGGGTTTTTGTAGCGCATCGCCATTTCAATGGTGACATGCTCTCCTTCAAAGTTCTTTTGCAAAAGCGCTTGCAAAGCTAGCGTGTGTGTAAGTAACGGCGACTTGCCTTCTCCGAGTTCCCAGAGCTCTTTGTATATTTTAGCAGACTTAGGTGCTCTAAAAGGCACTATGATGCCATTGACTAAAATTTTGCGAATCAAATAAGGGAGGTCAATGACGCGTGGATCGTTGAGGAATTCGGAAAGGTAACTGCGGACATCACTCACACGAGGTGAATCTGGGGTGCCGAGCTGAATTAATAAGACGCCAGTTTTTTTCATAAGTGTTGTTTCTCCAACAAGCTAGGGCTTGCAATGTTCAAAATTACTGCTTTTCTCATGAATAGCT
>JBILTD010000138.1:0-5008 GCA_044371695.1 Crocinitomicaceae bacterium
CTCAAAGGACTCACATTAGCACCCATATTGCTAAGATGTTTTTGAGTATGTGCGACATCAGCTGATTTGATTTTACAGATGTATACGCCGTAATCACCTAATTGTACCTCAAAGTTGGCCTTCTCTGTATTTCTTGAGGTAAATTGCCAAATTTCAAAACCGCCACCACCGGCCATATTTAAAGCAAGTGTTGCTGTTCTGTGATGAACGACATCGCCTGTGTAGCGTGTCATGAGCGGCGCAGGAGCGGCTTCTTCAAAGATTTTGACGTCGAGGCCGAAAGCTCTGCGGTACCAAGACCAAATTTCAGGTACATTTGGCACGCCAATGCCCATTTGCTGTATGCCGTTGAGGTGATAAGATTGTGTCATAGATTAGCGTATTGCGCGTTCGTTAAATAAGATATAACCGAACCCTAACTGAAATTGAAAGGGTTGTAAGTATTTAGGTAAATAATTGAGCGTAGCCCGAATAGGGCCGATTGGAGAGTGGTATATAAAGGATGTAGATGCTAATATTGTTCTTCCTTTAAGCGGTTTGGCATAGGAGAAAGTGCCATCTTGATTTTGTTGTAATTGAATGATTGGTAAAAAGCCATAAGCATCTAATCTGACATCTATATGCTTGAAAGGGCTGAAAATTAACTGTGTTCCGGCACATACATATTGCGTCGATCTGTATGGTGCAATAAAATATGTTTCAAGATCAGGCAGTACATTTAATCCAGGAAGGGCTAACATACTTGCTGTATAGTTTGCGAACAAAGATTGGCTATTCAGTACCGACTTTAAGTGAAATCCTAAACTGAACATTCTTTGCTTTTTAAATGGAAAACTCAAGAGCTCCATTTGTAAACTGAGCCATTCATGCGCTTTTTGAACCGTATCTTTATTAAGAGAGGTTGAACCTGGGAAGGTCTGTTCGTCACCCAGAATGTACTTCGCTTTTACGGAAATCAGGGTGCCATCACTTGCAAATTGTTTGCGATTAAGCGTGTTTCTTGAATACTCTAGAGAAAAAGATTCACCATAAAATGCGGTGTAATCAGCGGTGTCTTCTTTGGTAAAAGTGGTTGTTTGATAATAATGATCATCGAGGTAAAAGTATCGGGCATTGGCCGTTAATTTACTGTGCGAACCCAAAGGCAATTTGAACTGAATCCCACCATAGTTTTCGTTTTGAATGAGATAAGAGGGCTTTACATCTTCAAAAAAAGTAGCAAAGCTTCTAAAGTAATCCCAGCGGTTCAAGGTAAAATAAGCTGAGAATGAAAAGGGTAACCTGCCCGGAAAATTGAGTTCATATTGTGCTTTTCCCGAACCGTAAAATTTACCGAAATAAGAATTTGCTGATATGGTCTGTCCTACTCTACCTAACCTGCGATAAGCCAAGGATAAATAACCCGTATTGATTGCTCTGGAAGAATACATGCCGCCAAAATCAACGCGAAAAGCATTGGATTTATTTACTTTTAGACGGAGGATTAAGGTTTCATTCTTTTGTTTTGAAAAAGTAGGATATACAAAACCTAAATAAGGCGCGGCTAATGTTCTGTAATAGCGCTTCTCGAGTAATGTGTTATCCAAGAGTTTTTTTTGCTGCTTAGGTAAAATGGAATTTCTAACAAAACGTAAATCTTGTTTTTTATCTGAATAGGCCTGAACTGAACTTACATTTATTGGGAGCAATTCCGCTTTAAACGCCGCTCTTTTTTCATTTAAAACTGAGGAATCTTGTTTAAATTCAACTAGGCTCTGTATGGCATCCATCTGTGCGATGGTGGCCTGATATCCATCTGCAATGGCTTGCTTGACCGCTTCGAAATCAAAAGTTCCTACTTTGGTGTTAGGTTCTATGATTAAGCCCTCCGCACAGGGTAAATTATAATTAGTTGGCGTGGTCATCATGCTGGTTAGTAAGCCAAGGAAATCTCGCTCGGAAACCGGTGGCAGATTTTTTGAAACATTGCTGCCGATGATGATATCCGGATGAAAATCTTGGTATAGCACATCGATAGGGAAGTTATTGTAAAGTCCTCCATCGAAATACAATACATTCTGAATGCGAATAGGGTTTAAATAAAGAGGAAAGGTCATGGAAGCACGCACCGCCTGATTGAGTTTGCCATTGGAAAAAGTTACACTCTCTTTAGTCTCCACCGCTGATGCGACACAACGATACGGGATAAATAAACGATTGAAATCTTCACCGACACTGGCACTAGCTCGACCAAAGATTTTGAGCATTTCGAAGTCAAAATAAGTGGGGTCAACAAAAGACAAAGGCAAAGACTTACTCAAAACACTATCTTGAGATAAGGTGAAATTAAACATAGAAGCCTGTTGATCTTCTTGGTAGAAAAAATACTGTTTGCTGAGCTCTTTTTGACCTTTTGCCATGAGTTGAAAGGCATCTGATAACACATATGCTTCGATTTCACTTGGAGAATAACCACAAGCATACATGGCGCCTACTAGCGCACCGGCAGAAGTACCAACAATGTAATCAATTGGAATGTGATTTTCTTCAAGGGCTTTAAGCACTCCAACATGTGCTACACCTGAGGCTCCTCCTCCACTCAAGACCACACCTACACGTGGCCGCCCTTGAGCCAATAATATTTGGCTGAAAAAAAGGAGGACAAAGCAGGTGCTGATCTTTAACAAATTCGTTCTTTTGTACAAATTTAACGAATCCCAAAAGAATGCATTCAAAAGACACAGCCAAAAAAGAACAGTTGCTTATTACACTTAAGTGTTTCTTCGGCTTTGAAGAAGTGCTTGCTGATGAACTTCGGGAACTCGGCTATAACGACCCTGAAATTTTAAACAGAGCCGTTCGCATCAGTGGTACATGGAAAGATGTTTACCGCCTGAATCTTTATATTCGTTGTGCCATTGCTGTGCTCGTTGAAATTGAAAAATTTTATATTCAATCAGAAGAAGACCTCTACAAGCGTGCACTCAAAGTAAAATGGACAGAACTTTTTGATGTCAATAAAACCTTTGCCATTAAAGGTGCCATCTTCTCAACTATTTTTAAAAATACCCACTATCCTTTTCTGTTAGTCAAGGATGCTATCGTGGATCAGTTCAAAGCGAAGGTAGATGAGCGCCCCAACATTGACGTTAAAAAACCAAGTATTCTTTTTGACCTTTATATCAAAGATCGGGAGGTCACTATTTCTGTTAACACGAGCGGCTTGCCCTTGTTTCAACGAGGTTACCGCACAGCAGTTGGTCCAGCTCCACTTAACGAAGTTGTCGCAGCCAGTTTAATCAGACTTTCCGGCTGGGATCGCAAGCAAACTTTTGTCGACCCCTTTTGCGGATCGGGAACCTTACTTATTGAAGCGGCCTTATTGGCCACGGGCATCCCGAGCAATATTGAAAGACAGCACTACGCATTTAAAAACCTCAAAAACTTCGATGCGGAACTTTGGCAAGAAATCTTTGAAAATGCGCCTAGAATTGTAAGAGAATTACCTTGTAAAATAATAGGAGGCGATTTATCAGATGAAATGGTTTTGAAAGCTCGTCGTAACCTCAGAGGATTCTCTTTTGGTCGTTTTATTGAAGTGCAGTCTTGTTCTTATGAAAAAATAAAAGTTGAGGCTCCGGTTTTCATCTTGACCAACCCACCATACGACCAACGTCTAGAGGCAGATGTAGATTCACTCTATGAAGGCATCGGAAATTGGCTCAAACACGACCTTACTGAATCAAAGGCCTGGATCATCAGTGCTAGTGAAGAAGGTTTAAAGAGTGTAGGTCTCAAACCGAGTAAAAAATATAAAGTATTTAACGGTGACCTCGAATGCGGATTTAGAAGCTATGAAACTTACAAAGGATCCAAGAGAAATGGTCCTGAAGATGTCGCGTAAGCATAATATAGAACGAAACAAAAAAGGGGCGGTAAAACCGCCCCTTTTTATTTGCTTATAAAAGCTTATCGTTGTTCAATCGGAACATAGTTGCGATTGGTATGACCAGTGTAAATCTGACGCGGACGACCAATTGGTTCTTTGTTTTCAGTCATTTCTTTCCATTGTGCAATCCAACCTGGAAGACGACCAATGGCAAACATTACTGTAAACATTTCAGTTGGAATACCAAGTGCTTTGTAAATGATACCAGAGTAGAAGTCTACGTTTGGATAGAGGTTGCGTGCTTTGAAGTATTCGTCTTCGAGCGCCACTTTCTCTAATTTTTTAGCGATATCAAGCAATGGGTCATTGACACCTAACTTTTCTAGGACGTCATCACAGGCCTTCTTGATGATTTTGGCACGTGGGTCAAAGTTTTTGTAAACACGGTGTCCGAAGCCCATGAGTCTGAATGGATCTTCTTTGTCTTTGGCTTTTGCTACCCATTTGTCGACGTTTCCGCCGTCAGCATGAATGCGCTCTAGCATTTCGATTACTTCTTGGTTGGCACCACCGTGAAGCGGACCCCATAGCGCTGAAATTCCGGCAGAAACTGAAGAGTAAAGGTTGGCTTGAGATGAACCAACGATTCTTACCGTAGAAGTAGAACAGTTTTGCTCGTGATCTGCATGAAGGATGAGTAATTTATTTAAGGCGTCAATAACGACAGGATCAACGTGGTAATCTTGAGTCGGCATCGCAAACATCATGTACATGAAATTTTTGCAATAATCGTATTCGTTGCGCGGATACATGAACGGATGACGAATTAAGTTTTTGTAGGACCATGCTGCCAAGGTTGGCAATTTTGCCAAAATGCGGTGAATGGTCAAGTTCTTGGCCTCAGGGCTACGATTTGGGTCTAGTGATTCTGGATAGAATGTAGCCAATGAAGCTACCATTGAAGAAAGAACTCCCATTGGATGCGCTTTCGATGGATACGCCTCAAAGAATTGCTTCATGTCTTCGTGCACAAGCGTGTGCTTACAAATGCTATCTTGAAAAGCATCTAGCTCTTGTTGATTTGGCAGGTTGCCATAAATGAGCAAGTAGGCAACTTCGACAAAACTCGCTTTTTCAGCC
>JBILTD010000140.1:0-4960 GCA_044371695.1 Crocinitomicaceae bacterium
CGAACGCAAACACCTTTGCGTTGTGGACATGAATCAAGCGCAGCAGACTTACTTTTCTTCACTACCGCAGTTCTTCCTTTGCGAACTAATTGTTGAATAGTTGGCATAAAATACTCTTGTTTTTATATAATAAATAATAACCCCCAAACGCACTTTGAGGGGTGCAAAGATAACTATATATTTTTATAAACCAAGAGCGTTTGAAAAATATTCGGCTTTTTATTGCTTGATTTTCAAAAATAAAGGAAATGCCTCGCTAGTTTTGAAGCCTATTTTCGAAAATATTTTCCTTGGATTGGAAGCGAATTTAAAACGCGTAATAGGAGTGTGCCTTGAGGTCGTTTTCGAATTCTAAATGTAAAGAAGGGTAATAATTGTTAATTGGTGTACTGCGTCGATTCAAGCGCTCCTTGAAATGAAGCTGTTTGCTTAAAGTAGCGAGTTCAATCGCTTTAGCTTCTTTTAGGTTATAGACTTGGATGGTATTCAAACAAAGTATAATTTGCTTGAGTTGGGCTGGGTAGAGGTCTTTGACATCATATTGACTAAGAATATCGATGCAATCTTGTACTTGCGCGTCAAATTCAGCTTTTTCAATCCGAGGAGATTGATCTTGAGCAACAATAGGAAATAAATAATCGTAACCACGTTCAGAATTCTTGTACACATAGTTATTCCAGAAATTGGTGTCGTTGATGATTTCTTGGCCATTATTATAATCGGTGATATTCGTCAAATGACTTTCGACGCAGTTTGTTAAGTTATAATAGTTCTTGTAAGGAATCGTCTTGAAATAATGCCAATCATAAAGGGTATAGGAACCACTGCTATTTCTTAGCAGGACATAAAACTTGAAGTCTTCAGTAGTGTAATAGTAATCGCGCTCTTGATTTTTTTTGTGATGTAGCAACACTGGATAAATAAAAGCGGTTTGCTCGGGATTGGAAATTAAGAAATCGGTTGTTGTTAATATATATTTATCCTCTTCACCGTACTTGTCAAATTCAGGGCTTTGTCGTTGGTAAAAGTTGTTGTAGGCGTAAGTGTCTTGTTGCAAGAGTTTGGCAAGCTGTGGTTTGATATATTGCTCAATCAATTGATGGTTTGTTTCTGAAGAAATCACATGTTTAAATTCTATGGTGTTGTAGTTGTCAGTCATATCATCCACAACCGGTGTCCATTCTTCTTCTTTATAAGTCCAAGGTGTTTGTTGGAGGTCAAAGGCAATTCTGTAAAATTCAACTTTCCTTTTGAGGCTGTCTCCTTCGTTTTCTATGTAGTCATCTGCGTCGTCTTTGGATAAGATCCAATGGTTTTCTTTTTTGGCAAATGCCCAAGTTTCTTCGAAGGAATATTTCTCCTGATTCCAACTATAAATGCTATTTATTGTTGTATTGAAATAAATCTTGGATTCATCAAGACTGATTAAAATGCTATTGATCTGATCAAATGGAATCGGGTAGGGTACTTCTTTTAAAATCCGTTGGGCATCTGTTTTAGCTTGCTCAAGATATTCAGCACTTAAGAAATTGGAATTTTTAATAGGTAGGTGGAGTAGCTCTAAACTTTTCTCAGGACTTATTACCGCTGAATTAACGTTTGTGATATTTGTTTCTAACCATTCAATGATTGCTGTATGCTTGAAAAATGCACTCCAGAAAAAATACCAGCGCGCTTTTGGTTGATCTTCCATATATTGCAATAGTATACCAGTTGCCAAGCTCAGATGTGTGCGAATAGGTGCTGTGCTTGTTGCTGGATTTTTAACTATTACATCCATTGAAGTTTGACTCGGACTCACAGTTATATTCGACAAAGAAATTTCAACCGAGGCTGGGCCAAGCGCTGAAAGAGAAATATTTTGTGTGCTCATATAAACTTCGGAAAGGTGAGTCATGCTGTAAGACTGAACTAAGTTACTCCCAAGTCTATATAAAGGCACTTCAATTCGAGGGTTTCGAGCCGTATTTCTATAGGCCTCTAGTACAGCTGATTGAGCTAGAGTTATCTCAAGTCCTTTTTTTAATCCTTTTTCAGTGCGTCTCAGTCCTTGCTTAAAAAGTTGAGTTGTTTCCTTGATCATGTCTTCACACAAGGGCTCAGTAATGTTGATTTGTTGGTCGCTGGTGATGAGAAAATGGATGGGTGCTTGGCCGTAGAGTTGTGCAGTGGCGAAGAGCAGCGTGATGAATATTAGTTGTTTCATGAAATAAAGGTAGGATAAAAATTTTTGGCCAAAAAAAAGGAACCCCTTCGGATTCCTTTTTAACGCTTGATATGTCAAGCAATTGTTGTTATCTGTACAATGTTGCTTTCACGGCCTTCACGATGCGCTCAACATTTGGTAGGGCTTCATCGATAAGGGTTGGTGAGAAGGCAAACGGTGTATCGGTTTGGGTTACGCGTTGAACTGGTGCGTCGAGGTAATCAAACGCATAGCGTTGCAAGTGGTAGGCAATTTCAGAAGAAATACTCGCCAAAGGCCAAGATTCTTCAACAACTACACAACGGTTTGTTTTCTTGATAGATTCGACAATGGTACCGTAGTCTAGTGGACGAATGGTACGTAAATCGATGATTTCAACACTGATGTTTTCTTTGGCAAGCACTTCAGCTGCTTCTTGTGCAACTTTGATGATTTTACCAAAAGTTACCAAAGTGATATCGGTACCCTTTCTTTTGACATCGGCAACACCGATTGGAATGATGTATTCTCCTTCAGGAACTTCTCCTTTGTCTCCGTACATTTTTTCAGACTCTAAGAAAACTACAGGGTCGTTGTCACGGATGGCAGCTTTTAATAAGCCTTTGGCATCTGCTGGATTAGAAGGTGTAATTACTTTTAGGCCTGGTACGTGGGCATAAAATGCTTCAAAACTTTGAGAGTGTGTAGCTGCTAATTGGCCAGCAGTTCCGTTACCGCCACGAAATACGATTGGACAACCGTATTGACCGCCTGACATCTGAAGCATTTTGGCTGCAGAGTTGATGATCTGGTCTGCGGCTAAAATAGCAAAGTTCCAAGTCATGAATTCTACGATAGGGCGCAGGCCGTTCATGGCAGCACCAACAGCAATACCGGAAAATCCGAGTTCTGCAATTGGTGTATCAATTACGCGGTTTGGTCCAAATTCATCGAGCATACCTTGTGATACCTTGTAGGCACCATTGTATTCGGCAACTTCTTCTCCGAGTAAAAATACGTTTTCATCGCGACGCATTTCTTCGGACATGGCTTCTCTTAAGGCTTCTCTGAACTGTAGGGTTTTCATAGTGTCATTTTTACAATTAGCAAAATTACAAATAAGTCAGAAACTACAAATGCTTATGCAACTTTAAGTGTTGCTATTTTTGATTTGCTAAATTGTTGGGTAGCGTATTCTAAATTAACGTGTAAGGATTTCTTGTTTGAACCAGGTAATTCGAACATGGCATCTGTAAGGATGGCCTCGCAAATAGAACGAAGGCCCCGTGCCCCTAAACCGAATTCCATGGCTTTTTTAACAATAAAATCTAAGACTTCTTGATCGAGTTCGAGCTTGACGCTGTCCATATCAAAAAGCTTGGTGTATTGTTTGACCAATGCGTTTTTTGGTTCAGTTAAGATTCTTTTGAGATCGGCTTCTTTGAGTGGCTCTAGATAGGTGAGCACAGGAAAGCGACCGATGAGCTCAGGAATGAGACCGAAAGATCTTACATCTGTGGGCGAGATATATTTAAGTAAAGAGTCATGCTCAATGCTTTGGTCATGTTCTGATGAAAAGCCAATGGTCTGACGGTTTACGCGATTGGCAATGAGTTTCTCAATGCCATCAAATGCTCCTCCACAAATGAAGAGGATATTTTTGGTGTCGATAGATATCATTTTCTGCTCAGGGTGCTTGCGTCCTCCTTGCGGTGGCACATTAACCGTTGCGCCCTCGAGTAACTTTAATAAAGCTTGCTGAACACCTTCTCCTGATACATCACGGGTGATGCTTGGGTTGTCGTTTTTGCGCGCAATTTTATCGACTTCATCAATGAAAACAATACCCATTTGGGCGCTTTCAACGTTATAATCGGCAGCTTGCAGCAAACGAGACAAAATGCTCTCGACATCTTCACCGACATAACCTGCTTCGGTGAGGACTGTTGCGTCGGCTATACAAAATGGCACATTGAGCAACTTAGCAATGGATTTTGCCAGAAGGGTCTTGCCAGTTCCGGTTCTGCCGACGAGCATCACGTTAGATTTCTCAATCTCAACTTCGTTTTCAGATGTTTTTTGCTTGAGGCGCTTGAAGTGATTGTATACTGCAACCGACAAAACTTTTTTCGCATCTTGTTGACCGATGACGTATTGATCAAGGTGTGCCTTGATTTCTTGTGGTTTTAATAAGTTAAGCCCCTGTTGTACACTTTGGCCAGAAGAAGCAGCGCCTGCTAACTCCTCTTGTACTATTTTGCTTGCCTGACTTGCACAAGAATCACAGATGTGTCCGTTTACACCAGCGATGAGCATGTTTACACTCGAACGTGGTGAGCCACAAAAAGAACAATTTGTTTCTTTTTTTGCCATTACTTATTTCGGGTTGCGTAATAAAACTTCATCAACCATGCCGTAAGCCTTGGCTTCTTCGGAGGTCATCCAGTAGTCGCGGTCGGAGTCTGCCCAAACTTTTTCGTAGTCTTGCTTGGTATGTGTAGCGATGATGTCGTAAAGTTCTTTTTTGAGTTTTTGAATTTCACGAGCTGTGATTTCGATATCTGAAGCTTGACCTTGTGCACCACCTAAAGGTTGGTGAATCATGACTCTGGAATGCTTTAAAGCGCTGCGTTTTCCTTCGGCACCTGCACAAAGTAAAACAGCGCCCATTGATGCCGCCATACCTGTACAAATGGTAGCAACGTCAGGACGGATATATTGCATGGTGTCATAGATACCAAGGCCGGCGTAAACAGAACCCCCTGGAGAATTCAA
>JBILTD010000018.1:0-15052 GCA_044371695.1 Crocinitomicaceae bacterium
GCCCTCAAATTCCGTTGCTATTTGCAGAAGAACCTTATCTTTGAAATAAAATTTCAAACATGGGTTTACTAGACAATAAAGTCGTTTTAATTACCGGTGCTTCCCGCGGAATTGGAAAAGCAATTGCCGAAGAATGCGTTAAACAAGGCGCTAAAGTTGCCTTTACTTATTTATCATCTGAAGAGAAAGCACGCGCACTTGAAGCTGAACTCAGCGCAAATGGAGGTGTTGCTAAAGGTTTCAAGTCTGATGCCTCTAATTTTGATCAAGCACAAACCTTAGTTGATCAAGTTGTTGAAGCATTCGGCACTGTCGATGTGCTAGTAAATAATGCCGGTATCACGCGTGATACGCTTCTATTACGCATGACTGAAGAGCAATGGGACGAAGTCATCAATACCAATCTTAAATCAGCTTTCAATTTAACAAAAGCGGTTCAAAAGCCAATGTTAAAAGCCAGATCGGGCTCCATCATCAATATGAGTTCTGTTGTAGGTGTCAAAGGAAATGCTGGTCAGTCCAATTATGCAGCTTCAAAAGCTGGTCTCATCGGCTTTACTAAATCTATCGCAGCAGAGCTTGGTTCGCGCAATATCCGTTGTAATGCCATTGCACCAGGTTTTATTGAAACAGAAATGACCGAAGTGCTCGATCAGCAAGTAGTAGAATCTTGGAGAAACAGCATTCCATTAAAAAGAGGAGGTCAACCTATCGATGTAGCGAATGCTACGGTTTTCTTGGCTTCTGAAATGTCAGCTTACATCACCGGGCAAACTTTGCATGTGTGTGGTGGAATGTTAATGTAATCCTATGAATATTCGTCCGAGGCGCAATCGCAAAAGCGCAACAATTCGTCAGATGGTTGAAGAGACGCAATTGACTGCGGCTCACCTGATTTATCCGATCTTTTTAAAAGATGGCAAAGGAATCAAGGAGGAGGTTACTTCCTTGCCCAACAATTTTCGTTGGTCTCTAGATACTTTGCTTCCTGAAATTGAGGCTTGCATGGAACTTGGTGTCAAAACCTTTGATATTTTCCCTGCGGTTGACGAAGCGCTCAAAGACAAAATGGCTTCTTACAGCTGGGCCTCAGATAATTTTTACTTGCAGGCCATCAGTGCCATCAAACAACGTTTTCCAGAAGCGGTTGTGATGTCTGACGTTGCCATGGACCCATATTCTTCAGATGGCCATGACGGTTTGGTCAGAGATGGTCAAATCATCAATGACGAAACTTTGCCGATTTTAGCCAAAATGGCTTTGGCTCAGGCACAAGCTGGGGTAGATATCATTGGCCCTTCAGATATGATGGATGGTCGTGTGGGTTATTTGCGCAGCGAACTCGATGCAGAGGGCTACACTGACGTCTCTATTATGTCCTACACTGCTAAATACGCCAGTGCATTTTACGGGCCTTTTCGCGACGCGCTCAATTCAGCGCCAAAATCAGGTGATAAGCTCACCTATCAAATGAACCCAGCAAATAAGCGCGAGGCCTTGCTAGAAGCACAACTTGATTTTGACGAAGGTGCCGATATGCTGATGGTCAAGCCAGCGTTGTGTTATCTCGACATCATTTCTTTGCTCAAGGAGAATTTCCCAATTCCTGTAACGGCCTACAACGTGAGCGGCGAATGCGCTATGGTATATGCGGCTGCCAAAAATGGTTGGCTCAATTATGACCGAGCAGTTCATGAAATGCTGATCAGTATGCGCAGGGCAGGGGCGGACGCCATCCTGACTTACTTTGCCAAAGATTTCGCCCAACAAATTAAAAACGCCTAAAGTACCAATCTAATGGCTATTGAACTTAGCTCCAACTATTTAAGCCTCGAAGCATTCGAGGAATTACTGCGCAGCAATGAAACTTTGGTTTTAAGCGAGCAACTCAAAGAAGGCATTAATAAATGTAGGGCCTATATCGATCAGAAAATGGCCCAAACCGATCACCTCATTTACGGTGTCAATACGGGTTTTGGTTCTTTGTGCAATACAGCCGTAGGAAAAGAAGATCTTGAAGAACTGCAGCGCAACCTAGTTTGCTCACATGCTTGTGGTATCGGCGAAGAAGTACCTCAAGAGATAGTCAAGCGCATGCTGCTACTCAAAGTACTTGGTTTGTCTAAAGGTGCTTCAGGTGTTCGCCTTGAAACGATTGAAAGATTGCTCTTTTTCTATAATAACCGCATTTTTCCAAGGGTATTTCAACAAGGTAGTTTAGGTGCTTCTGGAGATTTAGCGCCATTGGCCCATTTGTCTTTACCACTTATAGGTGAAGGCGAGGTTTATTATGAAAATCAATTAATTAAGTCTACTGAATTAAATAATAAGTTTAATATAGAGCCACTTGTTTTACAGTCAAAAGAAGGCTTGGCCTTGCTCAACGGAACACAATTTATGTCAGCCTACGCAAGTTATGCCATTGACAAAGCATTCCGTTTATTTGATGGCTTTAATCAAGTAGCAGCCTTATCTCTTGAAGCTTATGATGGCCGTAAAGAACCTTTTTCGGCCAATGTCAATGAAATTCGAAATCAAGAAGGTCAAATTCGAGTAGCGGCTTGGTTCAGAGAAACTTTAACCGGGAGCCAGATCATCGCACAACCTAAAGCGCATGTTCAAGATCCTTATTCGTTTCGCTGTATCCCGCAAGTTCATGGTGCAACCCTTGATACCTTGCAGCATGCAGCAAAGGTCATTGAGCGTGAAATTTCAGCAGTAACCGATAATCCAACGATCTTCTTTGAAGACGATGAGGTTGTTTCGGCAGGTAATTTTCACGGGCAACCATTGGCCCTGATCCTAGATTTCATGGCTATTGCAATGGCTGAACTCGGCAGTATTTCTGAACGCAGAACCTATAAACTGATTTCCGGAACACGCGATTTACCGCCTTTCCTTGTGAAAAATCCAGGGCTCAATTCTGGGCTCATGATTACGCAATATACCAGTGCATCTATTGTGAGTCAGAACAAGCAATTGTGTACGCCGGCAAGCATTGATACCATTGATAGTAGCAACGGCCAAGAAGACCATGTGAGTATGGGGGCCAATGCTGCCACCAAACTATATCGCGTGCTAGACAACTGCCAGAAGATCTTAGCAATTGAACTCATTCATGCGGCACAGGGTCTAGAGTTCAGACGCCCACTGCAAAGTTCTGTGTGGCTAGAAGAATTATTTAGCAATTTCCGTGCGGTTGTTCCAAGTCTAGAATCTGATCGAATTTTGGCAACAGACATGCATGCAGCATACCAATTTATCCAACAAATGATCTACAATGACTGACATCGAAAGCAACCAAGAAACACCTAAAAGACCAGTTTTTTTGTTGGTTTTAGTAATTATGTCTAGTATCAATATAGGTATTAGTACCATGGGTTCTTTGAGTGCAATTTTAGGAGCTAAGCCAGATGCCAGTATGATCAAAGAGGCGCAACTAGATTTCGCTAAAATGCGCGATCAATTAGAGGTGGCAAAAGGTTCAGATTTTATTTATATCGTAGATCAAATGGAAACTGTCACTATGAATATGTTTGCACATTTTCATACTTACAATTCCATTCAGTTTATCTTTTTGCTGCTCGGGTTAACAGGTGTTATCTTGATGTTTCAGCGCAAGCGTTTAGGTTTTCACTTTTATATCGTTTATAGCCTTGGCTTGGTGCTTTTGCCGTATTTTTTCAATTCCATGCAGCAAATTCCAACAATTCTCACCATTGTTGGGGTGCTCTACGGTGCGCTATGGGTATTTTTATATGGTCGTAACCTGCACTGGGTCAATCAATAAACGCTTTTAGAAAATTTTTCCTGGGTTTAGAATGCTATTGGGGTCAAATATTTTTTTGATACCCCTCATAAGTTCAAGCCCGGTTTCACTGAATGCGAGGTCCATGTAGGGCTTTTGAACCAAGCCAATGCCGTGTTCGCCCGAAATCGTGCCTCCCATTTTGATTACTTCAGTAAAGAGCTCTCTAATTGCGGTTTCTAATTCATGTTTCCAGAAATCTTCACTGAGCTCTCCTTTGATGATGTTCACATGCAGGTTGCCATCGCCGGCGTGTCCGTAGCAAACCGATTCAAAGCCATATTTTTGACCAATGGCTTTTACGGTTGCCAATAATTTGGGTAGCTGATAGCGCGGCACTACAGTATCTTCTTCTTTGTAAATAGATTGCACCTTTACCGCTTCGCCTACTTTTCTGCGCAAGCTCCAAAGTGCGGTTTTCTGGGCATCAGATTCTGCAAACAAGATTTCATCGGTCTGAAATTGATCAAGCACTGCCAAGATGCCTTCACATTCTTTCATAAGTTGTTCCGGGTCAAAGCCATCCACCTCGATCAGTAGATGTGCTGCGTGTTCATCTTTCACCTCAATGGTGTAATCGCCTGAGAAAGATTGAGACCAGCGCAAGGCATTTTGCTCCATGAACTCAAGGCCACTAGGTGTAATGCCTGCCTGAAAAATAGCCGCTACTGCTTCACAAGCTTGCTGGGCATCAAAAAATGGCACGAGCATGAGGAGGTCATGAGTAGGGTGTGGGATGAGTTTAAGAACAATTTTAGTTACAATGGCCAAGGTGCCCTCAGAACCCACAATGAGCTGCGTGAGGTTATAGCCCGTTGCATTTTTCAAAACGTTGGCGCCGGTCCACATAATAGTACCGTCGGCCAAAACAATTTCTAAATTTAAGACGTAGTCTTTGGTGACGCCGTATTTTACTGCTTTTGGGCCGCCAGAGTTTTCTGAAATGTTCCCGCCAATAAAGCAAGAACCTTTGCTCGCTGGATCTGGTGGATAAAAGAGTCCTTTTTCGCGGACTGCATTTTGAAGTACTTCTGTAATTACGCCAGGTTGCGTAATGACCTGTGCGTTTTTTTCATCAATTTCGATGATTTGGTTGAGTTTTTCTGTCGATAACAAAACGCCACCATAAATGGGTAGGCAGCCCCCGCTTAAACCTGTTCTGGCACCTGCTGCTGTTACCGCGATTCGCTGCTCATTACAGTAACGCATAATTTGAGCAACTTCTTCTGTGTTGATCGGGATGAGTACCAAGCCCGGGTAGAAGACTAAATCTTCCGTGTGGTCATGGCTGTAGTCGGAAAGGTCCTCATGCTTACTGAGGCAGCGTCCAGGAAGTAGCTGTTCAAAATAGGCGAGATCAGCCGCAGAAGGCTGTTGATATACATTTGAAAAAGATGGCGTTTCCATGACTGCGAACATAAGTAAAATTGCTGAATTCTTGCCGCCGGTCTTTTTTAATTTTATCTTTGAATAGAAAATGAATCAGATGTCTCAAGAAGTTTACCTCATCGATGGTGTGCGCAGTGCTATCGGTAATTTTGGCGGGAGTTTAGCTCCTTTACGTGCCGACGATTTAGCCGCTCAAGTATTAGCCGCCTTAATGGCGCGCCATCCTGAACTCGATGCAAAGGGTATTGAAGATGTGTTGTTAGGTTGTGCCAATCAGGCCGGAGAAGATAACCGCAATGTAGCCAGAATGGCCAGTTTGTTGGCAGGGCTTCCAATAGAAGTGCCAGGTGAAACGGTCAATCGTTTGTGTGCTTCTGGCATGGCAGCGGCTATTAATGCCACCCGAGCTTTGCGCCTTGGCGAAGGTAATCTGTACATTGCAGGAGGTGTCGAGCACATGACCCGCGGCCCTTGGGTCATTTCAAAAACAAGCAGCGCCTTTGGTCGCGATGCTCAGATGTATGATTCTTCCTTCGGTTGGCGCTTTATCAATCCGAAAATGGAAGCACTCTATGGAGTTGATAGCATGGGAATGACCGCTGAAAACTTAGCAGATAAATATCAAATATCAAGGGCAGATCAAGATGCTTTTGCGGCCTGGAGTCAGCAAAAAACAGCAGCTGCTCAGGCTGCTGGCTTTTACCATGACGAGATTGTTCCGCTTGAAATCCCGCAAAAAAGAGGGGAGGCCATCATTTTCGATAAAGACGAATTTGCACGCGCCAATACAACTATTGAAACGCTCGAGAAATTAAAACCAGCATTTAAAAAAGAGGGAAGCGTTACTGCTGGAAATGCATCTGGACTCAATGACGGAGCAGCAGCTTTACTCTTGGCCAATGAAGCAGGTGTGGCTCAAAATGGCCTCAAACCACTGGCAAAAATACTTTCTGCCGCAGTGGCAGGCGTGGCACCAAATATCATGGGAATTGGCCCAGTGCCGGCAAGTCAAAAAGCATTAGAAAGAGCGGGCTTAAGCCTCGATCAAATGGATGTGATTGAGATCAATGAAGCCTTTGCAGCCCAAGTATTAGCTTGCTCCAGAGCTTTAGGCCTTGAAGACCGCGATCCAAGAATCAATCCGAACGGTGGAGCCATCTCTTTAGGCCATCCACTCGGGATGTCCGGAGCACGCTTATTACTTACAGCAGCAAGGCAACTACGTGCTACAAATAAGCGTTATGCCTTAGTGACCATGTGTATTGGCGTAGGACAAGGTTACGCAGCTGTCATCGAAAATGTCTAAAATGAAAATTCAAGCGCTCATTTTATTGCTTTTACTGTTAAGTGCTTGTAAAAAAGAAGCAACCTCTTGGCACACCAATTGGGAACTTCCTGTTCTTAAAGACACCCTTGATTTAAGTAATTTTTACAATGATTCTACCCTAAGCATCAACGGTACTCAAATCAATGTAGCGCTTTCAAGAACCATTCTTGATCTCGGCCTCGAAGACTTAATTAAAATTCCCGACACGACAATCAGCCAGCAATTTCAGTCAGTGTTTGCCATCAATAATGTGACACCTGGTTTTACTTTTGTAAACAGTGTCAAGACGCATGAGCTCGATCTACAAGATATTCAATTGAAGAAGGTTCGTGTGAAAACAGGAACGGTCAAGCTAAAGGTTCAAAACCCTTTGAATACAACCGTGCTTTATCAAATTGAACTTCCAGGTGTCAGCATCAATGGGCAGCCCTTCATTCAAAATTTTGAAGTGGCGCCCGGAACTGTTCAAAACCCAACCACCGCTATTGAAACGATAGATTTAAGTCAATATGAAATCGATTTAGGCGGGCAACAAGGGCTTGAATTCAACAAATTACAATCAAAGCTTACGCTCAAAACCGATCCGAATGGCCCAACCGTTTCTATTTATTCCAATCAGCTGTTTAAATATGAAGCGAGTTTCCAAGACCTCAAATTCGATTACGCCAAAGGTTACTTTGGCTCGACAATTCTCAATGAACAACAGACTTTTCATTTACCTTATTTAAACCAGCTAGTTGCTGGCACCCTAGATTTGCCCCAATTGGCTTTGGATGTCACGATTGAAAACGGGTTTAAAGTGGCTTTAAGAGGGCAGTTGGCATCTCTACAAGCAACCAACACGCAAGGGCAAAGTATCAATTTACAAGCGCCATCTATTGGGCCAAGTTTCTATTTGTCTTCTGCCTTAGGATCTTGGTCAGGTTTGCAACCCAGCGCACTGCAATTGCATTTTGATGCCAATAATAGTAACATCGAAAACTATCTCGAAAATTTGGGGGCCACTCAAAATGCAAACTATGAATTACAAATCAATCCGTGGGGTAATACATCCATGGGGCACGACGAAGCATTTCCAAATAGCCGCTTAAAAGTCAAGGTGTCCGCCAGTATGCCTTTGCAATTCAACGCAGACCAACTGACACTTCAAGATACTTTTGATTTAGCGCTTCAACAAGATTTAAACAAAACACATGTCAGTTCAGGCGCTATTTTACTTGAAGCCACCAATGCTTTCCCTTTTGCTACGGATCTTACTTTGTACTTTCTAAAAGATGGACAAATTGCCTATTCGGTTTTGGCTACAGCCCAAATTTCGGCTTGCACACTTGGTCAAATAGACCCCTCGGATGGTTTAATGAAAAAAACATCTAAACTGAGCATTCCTTTACCTGAAGAAATGATTAAAGATCTCAATAGCCTAGATAAGGTTGTTGTACAAGCCAGTTGTTCAACCCTTGACCCCAATACTGGTTTAACTATCATGCAAGCTGTTCAGGCACATGCATTTTTGGCCTTTAAACTTAATTTACAACTTCAAACAAGAATGCGCCCATGAAGTACTGGTTTTGTTTGTTTAGTTTGTTCTTAGTTGCTCAGTTGACCCAAGCACAGCAACAGTTAGTGCTTGAGTCTAATGGTGCCTATAATAGTTCTTCCTTGCCAGGGCGCATTCCCAATGCGTTTTTCTATGGTGGCTATCTCGATTCTGGTTTGCTGTCCCAGACCTATGCGTCGTTGTCAAATCGTAATAGTTTTGGTTTGCAAATGCATGCCAATTTGCAGTATAAAAGCAAAAAGGCATTGAGTCAAGATTCTAAAAAGTGGGGATCGGCTTGGAATTGGCAATTTGGTGCAGGACTTGAAAACTTTACTGGTATACAATTTTCGAAAGCAGCATTTGGTTTTGTTTTCATGGGAGGAGCTCCATTTATAGGCGACACTTTAGATTTTTCAACTACAAAGTTTCAAAGTATCAGTTTTTCAAAAGTTGGGCTAGGGGCATTTCATCCAGAAAGTCAAAGTGCCGTCCAACTCAATTTAGTCGGTGTACACAATCAGGTAGCGGCCAATATCGATCAGGCTACTTGGTTTCAAGACCCCATTCAAGACTCCATCTTTTTAAATGTGGCTGCCAATGCGCGCTATTCCACTAAAGCGCTTTCGGCACTTGGTTTGGCCCTTGATCTAGATTATCGCTTTGAATCCCAAACAGAACAAGACCCATTGGTGTTTCAACTCAAAATTCAAAATTTAGGTTTTGCTTATCAATTAACACCGATTGAGCAACTGCAACTCAACGGATCCTATGCCTACGGTGCTTACGATTTAGATGGGTTGCAGCAATTTCAATTCTCACAAACATTTGATGCTGCGCTTGCTGATCTCAATTTTCAGCGCAGCAATATCAAATCTTGGACCCTTCTTCCAGCAAGTATTCAATTAGCCAAGCTTGTCAATAATGACAGCAGCATTCGCGTTCAAGCCTATTACGGCGCACATTTTATGCTACGCCAGACTTACACGCCTCTATTTTTTGCTGGGGCTCACTTTTTTATCACCAAAAAATGGCAAACCGGTATCGGGGCGGCCTATGGTGGTTTTGGTGGCTTAAGAGCACAAGCTTATAGTGCTTTAACTTTCAATAAATATCAAATCTACCTCCGAACAGATAATTTAACTTTTCGAAAAGGAGCATCCATTTATTTGCAAGTCAAATGCGATATCTAGTCTTTCTATTTTTATGCCTTGCTACGGTTGCGCAAGGGCAGCAGCGCTTTTATAAGCTCTATTCGGGTAACGGTTTTGATAAAGGAGAAGATATCTTGGTTTTGCCAGATTCTAGTTTTGTAGTAGCCGGAAGTTCAGGCAGCTTTGAACAAACTGCACAAGGTTACTTACTTAAGCTTGACCAACAAGGGAATTACCAATGGAGTCAGGCCTACGGTGCACAAGAAACGGAGGAGGTTAAACGCATTTTTCACCGTCCAGGTCTAGGTTATTATCTGGCAGGCATGTCTAATTCTTGGTCAGGTGGTTCATTTGACCCCATGCTTATTTTTACCGATTTATCTGGTAATCAACAATGGATCAAAACTTATGAAAGTTCAAGTTGGGAACGCATCCATGATGGTGTACAAAGTATTGATACAGGAATGGTATTGGTTGGAGAGCGTCAGGCAGTATTTGGTGGCTCAACGGATGTTCTGGTATTGAGTATAGATAAAAACGGAGATACGCTCTGGACCAAATCTTTTGGCACAGCCGGAGATGACCGCGCTTTTGCCATTCAGCGCTTATCAGATACAACCTATGCCATTGGAGGTGAATGGTATGTAGCAGATTCATCCATGAACAAAGCATTTATTGCGGTCCTACATGCCAACGGCAATATACTTTGGCAGCAGATTTTTGGACATTTTTCCGGTGCTTATCAAGTTTCAGACCTAACAATTACCCCCGATGGCATCATGTTCGCGGGCTCACACCGTGTGTCATCAAGTAATTACGATAATTTTTCCGGAACCATAACCACTGCTGGTGTGTTGCTGCAGGAAATCACGCATCTTGACAACCCGACAAATATTGAAAACAATCGGATTTGCCAAGCGCAGTATATTGCGCAGCAGAATTTATCTGTCTTTGGTTTTCAGATAATGAACAGTAGTACCTTTCAGGATACATATGATCTCATCTTTGGCTATGTAGATCCTTATTTTGGTTATTGGATGGCTTCTATGGCCGGTACCGTAATTATAAATGAAGGTTTGGACCAAATTAACCAAATTAGAGCAACTCAAGATGGAGGCTATATTGCGGTCGGAACCAATGCCAATGTGGTTGACAATCAAAATGCACTCAATGGTGGCTCGAACATCTTTGTATTGAAAATTGATATTTTGGGTGGCGGTGAAATACAAACCGATACGGTGTTTACCTTGAATCAGTTAGTTGGTCTTGACGAAGCGCCTCAAGGAACCCTTAGCTTCGGAGTTTCCCCGAATCCTACAGTTGATTTCGTTACGATTACTGCTTTTTCAGACATCCCCCTTGCGTTCACTTTAACAGACAATCAGGGTCGGGTTTTGGAAAAGTTTGACATGCAAGCCATGCATGTGCTGGATCTTCAGCAATATCCTGCCGGAATTTATTATTTGAATACATTCGGGCAGCGCATTAAGCTTTTAAAGTATTAACCGTTTGCTCGGGCTCTTCTGGCTTTCTCCTTGATTAATAAACTGAGTTCACGGCTCGTTTGCCCGGCTACAGACGTATTTTCATCTGCGCGGCGCAATAAGTAAGGCAGCACCTCTTTTACTGGCCCAAAAGGCACGTATTTGGCCACCATATAACCGGCGTCAGCAAGATTGTATGAAATGTGGTCTGACATACCAAGTAACTGCGCAAAATAAAAGCGTATAGATCCATTTTCGATACCTGCTTCTTGCATTAATTGCGTGAGTAGCAAAGCGCTGTCTTCATTGTGGGTACCGGCGCAAACCGTAAAGACATCTTGGTTTTCAATGATGAGGCGTAGGGCAGCGTTGTAGTCGCGGTCGGTTGCAGCTTTATCTGGCTGAATAGGAGAGGGGTAGCCCAATTCAATGGCTCTGGCTCTTTCTTTTTCCATGTAGGCCCCTCGCACTAGTTTTACGCCGTAAGTGATGTTGGCGGCTTTAGCTTTTTCCAATTCGGTTATTAAATACTCGAGGCGATCGTGGCGGTACATTTGCACCGTATTGAAAACGATGTCAGACTCTTTATTGTACTTGAGCATCATGTCAAATGTCCATTGATCAATGGCAGTCTGAATCCAGGTTTCTTCTGCGTCAATAAATAGAGAAACGGAGTTGTCATGGGCGGCTTTGCAAATGCGATCGAGGCGCTTGTGGATGGCAGCAAATTCTTGTTCTTGAGTAGCCGATAATGGGGCTGGTTCTTGCCCTTTTCTTTGTGCCCTGATTCTTTCTGAAGCCAGTTCTATGAGGTCATGACGGGCAATTCCAGTTATTTTGAAGACGGCAAAAGGGATGTTTGAATCTTTGGTAGCTCTGATGATGGTGTCAATGATGATATCGGCAGTTGCCTCAAAGTCTTCATCTTGGGTTTTTCCTTCAACTGAGTAATCTAGGATCGTCCCAACTTTAAATTTACCGAGATTTTGAATAGCCGTTTCACAATCAGAAATGCTTTCACCACCGCAAAATTGCTTGAAAATGGTTTTTTTGATCAGGCCTTCAATTGGGAGTTTGATTTGCAGCGCAATTGGTGTGGCAACTTTAGCTAATTTGACCAAGCGCGGCCAGCCGATGATTTTGAAAAGCAGATAAGCGCGTTGAAGATCTTTTTTGTTTTTGGATCGAAATGCGATTTCAGTATTGTCGAAAGATATCATGTTTCAAAAATACTTGGTTTTTGTTCTCGTTGCATTCTCCGAACTTTATTTATTTTTACACTATGGCGAATCAACGTTTTCATGGAACTTCAATTCAACTCGATTTCGGGTCTCTTACCGAAAGTAGCTTCCCTCAAAAATTAGAACAATTTGCCGCTCAAAAGATCCTGATTCTCGTTGATGAAAATACGCAACAACATTGTCTAGACTATTTGCTCACAAGCTTTGAGCAACTTTCCCACGCTGAAGTAATTGTGCTTCCGCCAGGTGAAGAAACAAAGTCTATTGAATATGCGGTCCAACTTTGGGAGCTACTCACCGACTACGAAGTGACAAAAAAAGACTTGCTCATTTGCTTAGGCGGAGGAGTGGTTTCAGATTTAGGTGCTTTTGTAGCCAGTACTTATAAGCGAGGTCTCAATTGCATCTTGCTTCCTACAACTTTACTTGCCATGATTGATGCTGCCATCGGAGGTAAGAACGGCATCGATTTCAAGGGCTACAAAAACCTCATTGGCAGTATTGCGCAACCTGAACACATTTATATCGACCCAGGGTTTTTGTACACCTTGCCATGGTCAGAATATATGTCGGGCCTAGGAGAGGCGCTGAAGCACAGCTTAATAGGTGGCCCAGATCTCTGGTCAAAGTTTAAAAAGGAAGTTGCGCTTGCCATTGAAAATAAGCAAGTGCTTCCTACTGAACTTTTGTGGGAGTTGATACAGGTCAAAATAAACATTGTAGAGCAAGATCCGTTTGAAACTGGAGTCAGACAAGTCTTAAATCTCGGGCATACACTTGGGCACGCATTTGAAGCACACTGCATTGAAAGTGAGCCAATTGCTCATGGATTTGCTGTTGCTTGGGGCTTGGTTTACGAAGCTAAATTAGCTAGCGCTCAGGGGCTTCTTGATCCGATAATTACCCAAGAATTAAGTGTATTTGTCAGTGCGTATTTTATGAAGCTTCCTGAGGTTGTTCTTGAAGCAGCAGTTTTAGCACCTTATTTAAATCAAGACAAGAAAAATCAAGATAAGCAGTGGCGCTATGCCGCTTTGAAAAGCCCAGGGGCTTATCTTTTGAATCAAAGCTTCGATCTAGCACAATTGGAAGCGGTGCTTAAATCTTAAAGCAGAGAAGAGCGGCTAGTCAAATAAGTGTTGGATATTTCCGGTAAATAACTTTACGGCGATGGCCATCAAGATGATGCCAAAGATTTTTCTAATGATGCCAATACCACCTTTTCCCAACCAAGCACCGATTTTGCCAGATAATTTCAAAACGACATAAACCAAAGCTACGTTGATTACTATGGCTATTATGATATTGATATCGGCATAAGCGGCGCGCATAGACATCAAGGTTGTCATGGTGCCAGCGCCAGCAATTAAGGGAAAGGCGATCGGAACAATAGAGGCGGTTTCTGGTTCGTCATCCTTGTAAAGGGTGATACCTAAAATCATTTCGATAGCAATAAAGAAAATCAAAATAGAACCTGCAACGGCGAATGAATACACATCAATGCCAATGAGGCTCAGGATTTGGTCTCCGATAAACAAAAAGACAATCATGATTAAAAGGGCCACAATACTGGCTTTCTCTGATTCAATATGACCTACTTTTTGCCTCAGATTGATGATAATTGGAATGCTCCCGATGATATCAATAACGGCAAATAAAACCATGCTCGCTGTTGCGATTTCTTTGAAATTGATGAGGCTAAAAAAGTCCATTGCTAAGTTTTTGACAAAGTTAGAGATTAATATCCGTTTTGATGGGTCATAAAAAAAGGCCTCCGAAGAGGCCTTTTTATCTACAAGTTGGTTGGAAGCACCAACAAGTAAATGCTTTATTTAACGATTGTCATTTCGTCTACAAGGTGTTTTGCACCCGCATATTTATCGATGATAAACAAGACGTAACGAATGTCAACGTTAATGGTTTTTTGAAGTTTGTTGTCAAAGATGACGTCTCCGGCCATGGCTTCGATGTTGCCGTCAAAAGCCAAACCAATGAGTTCTCCTTTACCATTCAAGACAGGTGAACCAGAGTTACCACCAGTGATGTCGTTGTTGGTTAAGAAGTTCACTGGCATATAACCTGCTTTGTCAGCGTAAGGGCCAAAGTCTTTTTTGGCATTGAGTTCAATGAGGCGTTGCGGTAAATCAAACTCTTGGTCATTTGGCTTGTACTTATTGATAGTCCCTTGAAGCGTAGTGTAGTAGTTTGATTTTGCATCGTTTCTTTTGTCAGCAGGCAAAGCACTTACTTTTCCGTAGGTTAAACGCAAAGTACTGTTCGCATCTGGGTAAAGAATGGTGCTGAGGCCAGACTCGCGCAAACCTGCAACTAGCAAACGATATGCTTTGTTGTATTCGTCAGTGAGGCGGGTAAGCTCGTCAGAACGCTTGTTGAGGTGCTTGATGATATTGTTTGATAACGCAAAGAACGGATCGTTTTCAATCATGCCAGCGTTCGGAATTTCCAAGAAGGCATACATTCTGTTTTTTGCTGCAAACAAAGAGACAGCAAACATAGCACGGATCTCTGTTTCAACTGAACCATCGGCATACATAGCTTGGATACTTGGCTCAAGTTCATAGTTGGCTTTTGCAGCATAAAGATCAAGACCTTTGATCAGGATGTCAATTTCTGCAGGTGCGTAAGAATTGGCAAAGAACTCGTCAATTGCCGCTTTTAAGTCATTTTTCATGGCTGCGCGCTCAGTGGCATTCGCTTTGGCATAAGCCATCATTTGTGCGCCTAAACCTCTTGAAATAGCTGCGTACTCAGAACCTCTAAATAAAATTTGAAGGTAGTTGTCGTGACGCGATTTGTCATTGGTGGCCGCGTAGAAAGCATTGATGTTTTTAATGACATCTCCGTAAGTTTCTTTGTTTTTTGGAAGGTTGGCCCAGGCATCAAATTTAGCTTCGTTTTTAGCTTTGGAAGCTGCTGTTTGAAACTTCGTTAAGGCGTCAATCATACCTTGGCGGTTTTTCCAGTAATTGGCAATCCTGGCATATTTAGAAGCGTAGTTCAAGTTCACGGCTTGGTCTTTATCCATGTAAACTTTCATGGCATCCATGGCAGTTTTAGAAGCTTCTACCCAAGCAGGGTAAGCATACTTGAC
>JBILTD010000141.1:0-4930 GCA_044371695.1 Crocinitomicaceae bacterium
TCGCTCGAGTTGGAGTCAATGCTGACCCAGCTTTCCAAACTTACTGCTCAACAAGTTCCTGCTTGGGGTAGCATGAGCCCACAACGCATGGTTGAACATTTAGCAGATGCACTCTATATGTCCATCGGAAACGGATCTTATGAATTAGAGGTTGCTGAAGACCGCATTGAGCGCATGCAAGCTTGGCTAGAAACTGACAAACCGATGGCTAAAGATGTCCAAGTTTCTTTTGCCACGCCGTCTACTCCCTTGCGAAACGACGAACTCGAAACCGCCATTGATGAATTTACCGATGCATTTCTAGCATTTACAGAGTATTACGAAGAAAATCCATCTCAAACGCACCTTCATCCCTTTTACGGAAACCTAAATGCTTCACAATGGGCACGCTTGCACACCAAGCATTTTACGCATCACTTTGAGCAATTTGGCCTGATTTAAACAAAAGTAGATTCAAAGATTAACCATGGGTAGCCCGCTATTTCTTGCATTAGGAATCGGCATCTTGCTTGGTACCCTTAATCATTTCCAACTTCAATCAAAAGGCCACCATGGCTCGGGTCAATGGTTTTTACAAATCATTGTTTTCTTTGCCTTGGCTTTCAGTGTGCTTAAGTTTTTGCTCTAGACCGTTTAAATTGATAACCCAGCTTCAAAGAAGGTATGAACGGGATTGTATCATCGCTACCTTCAAAATATCTAGTAAAAGCTAGGTCTGCACTTATTTGAATTCCGTTTTGACATATAATATTGAAACCAACGGGAAATGAAACTCCATAAAATTGATAAGTGCCAATAGCGGAATTAAAACCATTTAACCCTAGATGAACTGCAAATGGGCTCGGACTATATTGATCTACTAAATGTATTTTGACACCTCCATAAGCACCAGGAAAAAATCCTGAGCCTGCTTCAATACTAAAATTTGGCGTTATAAAGTACTGAGCAACGACTTGACCAATTATGGTTGGGCCAATAGCTTGTATCCCAATTCCAAAAGGTCTAATTTCCCTTTGGTTTACCATGGTTCTTTGCGCAAAAAAAATTGAACTATTAAAAAGTATTAGAAATAGAAATCCGGTTTTCATATTATTTTTTATTCAAAGAAACGCATATGAATTTCAAGATTCAAACTGAAAACATCAACACTTTTTTTTCTACTTGTGAATTTCACAAGCTGAAAAGTAATATTGAACTACTTCCCTATCTTCATAAAAGGAATAAATCTAGGGACTGCTTTTTGGTAGTCTTTGTAGGCTGGGTATTTGTTGGCCGATAATTCTTCTGAAAAGTCAGAGCTTCCTTTGAATAAAATAACTAACAAAACACAACCTCCGATGGTCCAATTGATCCACTGTCCGGTAGCGTTTACACTGAACAAATAGAAAATGATCCAGATGGATTGCTCCATGGCATAGTTAGGGTGGCGAACAATACCCCAAAGTCCAGTAGACACAAATCCTTTTTCGTAATCACCCAAAGGCTCACCTGCCTTGATACGGCGGTGCTTTTCTGTTTGGAAGTTATACTGTTGTTGGTCGGCAATAAATTCGATGGTAATTGCTGCAAGCATGAGCGCACCCAAAATGTAGTCGATATAATTCAATGACGAATCGGCGTTTGTCGCTAAAACACTAAGAACAGGCGCTGTAAATAAATAAATGAGCACATTTTGATAGGCCGAAATGAAGAATAAATTGAATAAACCCCAAATAAATTTATTGTTGAAGCCTGGTCTTTTGCGCAACTCTTCCCAACGATAATCTTCTTCGCCAGCCCAGAATTTTAAAGTATAGGCACCTCGGCGGGCAAAATTAAAGGTCAGGCGTGCACCCCAAATAGTCACTAAAATGGACATAAAAACCATCTTTTCTGAAAGTTCAGGAGCTAGTAAAGTCATTTGCCAAGTATAGAGTATTGGTACAATACTCCAAAGTTTGTCCACCTGAGAATTATTACGAGAAAGCTCACCGACAATAAAACAATAAGCAATAACGATCCCTACTGTGTAAGACATTTGCTGCAGGATTTCGTATTGAAGCTCGTTGGGTGTATAGCCAAAATTGAGGCAAACAAAGGGTACAACGACAACTGTAAAGATTAAAAGTAGAATAGTAAGTAGCATGGTTATATTTTTAATTCTTGTATGCAATATTAATTAAATAATAATTGCAGTTACAGAATTATGAAAATAAGTTATGCTTTAAAGAAAGGAAAGGCATTAGCTTGAAGTGCCTCAAAAACTTGTTGTTGGGTTTGGTAAAAGACTTGGCCGTAATCAGCTGTCTTGACCCAACACCTTACCTTTACTTCTAAACCACTCTCAGTTATTTGCTGGATTCCTACGAATGGTTCTGGTTTATTTAAAATAGCCTTCTCTGAAGTGAGGATGTCTAAAATGGTTTGCTGTACCTCTGAAAATTTAACGCTTGGATCAAAATGGAAGGTCCATTCAATGCGTCGGTTCTTTTCTTTGGTATAATTGACAATGCTACCATTGGCCAAGGGGCCGTTTGGAAAAATTACTGTTTTGTTGTCAACAGTACGAAGGTAAGTATTGAAGATTTGAATTTCTGAAATCGTGCCTTGTTCGCCGAGTGCTTTGATTTCATCTCCAACTTTAAAAGGCTTCAGTACTAAAATCATGATCCCTCCGGCAAAATTGGAAAGCGTTCCAGAAAAAGCCATACCAATGGCTATTCCTGCTGCTCCAAGAAGTGTGAGAAAAGATGTCATTTGGACACCTAATTGTGTAATTGCCGTAATGACCACCATGATCTTTAGAGCCATGGATAAAAAACTCGATAAAAACGAGGTCAAGCCTGCATCGGTGTCACTTTTTTGCAACATGCGGTTGACAAAGCGTGTTAGGATTCCAGTTAACCAAAATCCTAAAACCGTGATGACAATAGCCAAGATGACATTGGTAATAAAACCAAAAATTACTTTGCTAAAATCGCCAGTTTTGAGATCAAATAAAGATTCAATGAAATGCATGTTGTACTTTTAAGGTACAAAAATAGGAATGTTTACTGACTTCGAAAATTCAAGCTCCACTTCACTCGTTATAGAAGACGGTCAGCTCGATTTTTTTCCGAATTTCTTAGAACATGAGAGCGCCAGCAATTTATACCAAAGGATTTTGACTGAACTTCCGTTTCGAGAAAATCAGATTGTTATTTTCGGAAAACAAGTGAAAGTACCTAGACTCGAGGCCTACTTCTCTTTGAATGGTGAAAATTATGGCTATTCAGGACAAACACTCAATAACAACCCATTTCCAAGATTTTTAAATGACTTGCGCCTTAAAATAGAAGCCACAACAGGTTGTAAGTACAATGCCTTACTGATCAATTATTACAGAGATGGTCAGGATTCAAATGGCTGGCATGCAGACAACGAAAAAAGCTTAGGAAAAAACCCGAGCATTGCTTCTTTAAGCCTCGGAGCCAAACGCAACTTTGAACTCCGACATCTCGAAAGCAAAAAGAAGATCAAACTTAATTTAACGCATGGCAGCCTTTTGCACATGCATGGTGCCTTACAACATCATTGGAAGCACCAGTTGCCAAAAGTCAAAAATTTAAGTGAAGCTCGAATCAATTTAACTTTTCGTTTGATCCTCGCTTCGAGTTGAATTGCTTAACTTTGACTATGCGCCACGAAGATTTTATGCACCGCTGTTTAGACCTTGCCCGATTGGGTGGCATTGCTGTTGCCCCTAACCCCATGGTTGGTTGTGTACTCGTGAAAAACGGACTCGTCATTGGCGAAGGATATCACCAAAAATTTGGTGAAGCACATGCAGAAGTAAATGCCATAGCATCTGTTCAAGATACTGCTGCTATTGAGGGTGCAACCGCTTATGTTAGCCTTGAGCCCTGCGCACATTTTGGAAAGACGCCACCTTGCAGCAACTTACTCATCGAGAAAAAAGTGGCCCATGTTATTATTGCCACCAAAGATCCAAACCCCAAGGTTGCCGGAAAAGGGATTGAAAGGCTTCAAAAAGCGGGTATTCAGGTCACGGTTGGCGTACTTGAGGATGCAGCGCGCGAACTCAATAAACGCTTCTTTAGTTTTCATGAAAAGCAACGCCCCTACGTCACACTCAAGTGGGCCCAGACCAAGGATGGTTTTTTAGACAAGCTGCGCGGAGACAACGAAAAAGGTATCAACTGGATTACCGGAGAAGAAGCTCGGGCACTTGTTCACCATTGGCGCAGTCAAGAAATGAGCATTTTGGTCGGCAAACACACTGCGCTCAATGACAACCCCTCTTTAACCGTTCGTGATGTTGCTGGGCAAAATCCGATACGCATCCTAATTGATAGCCAACTTCAAGTGAAGAACGACCTCAGTTTGTTTTCAGAGGCGGCACCCACTCTTATTTTCAACCGAATCAAAAACGACCAGACGGAGGGTGTTGAATGGATCAAAATCAAAGAAACTTCTACGAAATTAATCCTTGAAGAGCTTTACAAACGCGGCATACATTCAGTCATGGTGGAAGGTGGAAGCAGAACTTTGCAATATTTCATCATTGACAACGTTTGGGACGAAGCCTTTGTTTTAGTCGGAGATCTCAAATTTGAACAGGGTGTAAAAGCACCTGTTCTTAATAAAATACCCGTGAAATCTCATTATTTCGGCACAGATCAAGTCTTTTATTTCAAACGTCGCTCATGAAGAACTTACTATTTGTTTTCAGCATCCTACTGAGCCCCTATTTGATAGCGCAATCCACCTATCAATTGGCTGTCTTGAAATACCACGGTGGTGGCGACTACTATGCCAATCCAACTGCCTTACCCAACCTCATTGCTTTTTGCAATTCAGAATTACATACTAAAATCTCTAAAGAGGTTCCGTATGTTGAGGTGGGTAGCAAAGACCTCATGCAGTACCCATTTGTACATATGACTGGTCA
>JBILTD010000002.1:0-40593 GCA_044371695.1 Crocinitomicaceae bacterium
GAAAGAACTCATGACAGCAGGTTTTGATCTTGATTTAAACCCAATTATAAATGAAACCAAAGTATCAATAGAGCAACAAATGAATGGTGAAATCACTGAAGGGGTTTGGATGACCAGTAAAATAAACTCAATAAATATTGAACATTTCATGCTCTCTTCAGACCATTTAAGTGTAGACTTGGAACTCAAGGGCTTATTGAAACTTAAAATCAAATAAGGCGTATAAGCCATTGTGAAATTTTTTCTGGTTGTTTTTTGTGCTTTCTTTTTTAGCCAACAATTATTGGCTCAAGACCAATCGTATAATCAGTGTAAGGGCGCTGTCTTTGCGCCTTTAGATGGTTCATTTCAAATCAAGTTTCTCGGAAAAACCAAAAACAACCAAATTTGGTTAGTTTTTATAGCGCCCAATGATGGTGATATCATAATTAACTTGAGGTCATCGGAATACTTTGGAGGAAAAGTTTTTCTTTCAAATGAATCGCTCTGTGGTGAAGTGGTTAATGGCGCTCGTATCGATAGCTTGGCATTTGAAAGTATTCCAAGTGGTAATTATCAAAACATTAAGAAGCGGGTAGAGAAAAACCAACAAATCACCTTGGTTTTAGAAAATAAGCCGAAATCTATTGCAAATCTAGACGTCACCTCTTCTTTTATTATTGACGATCAAATAGACCTTCGACATCAGCTCAATTTAGTTTATGATCCAGGGCTTCCTACTTATCGACTCATAATTCGTGATGATCGTAGTATGAATCCTATTTCAAGCAGAATCATCATACAAGGAAATCCTAACTTAAATGGTACCTATTTTGCCTCTGATTTATACTTGAATCTATCACAAAAACTTAAAAAAGTAAATTTAAAAATTGATGCTCCTGGTTATTTCCCTCTGGAATTTAAAGAACAGCCTATTCCTATGGGAGCTGCTTATTCAGACACTATACGGCTTCATGCCTTTGTAAAAGGAGAGCTTACAAAATTAGAACAGGTCTATTTTGGAGCAGGAGTTCCGGAAATCTTAGAAGAATCTTATCCTCAACTCAATCGTTTGCGCGACTTCCTTTTACTAAATTCAACTGTATCTATAGAAATACATGGGCATGTGAATATCAGCGAAGAAGGCGAGGGAGAGGCTAAAAAACTTTCCAAACAAAGAGCTATGATGGTCAAGAAATATTTAGTTGAAAACGGTATTTCTCCAAACAGACTTTTCCCTATAGGATTTGGGGATAGCAAACCTGTGTTCGCTACGCCACAAAATGAAGAACAAAAGGAAGCTAATCGTAGGGTTGAAATCCTAATTAAAAGTAATTAGCAAGAAATTTTCTCAACGCGTTTAGCGTGTCTACCTCCTTCAAATTCAGTACTAAGAAAAGTGTCTATCATTTCGATGGCTTCTTCAATAGAAATAAAACGAGCTGGCAAAGCAATGATGTTGGCATCGTTATGTTGACGCGCAAGTTCTGCAATTTCTTTTTTCCAACATAGCGCACTGCGAATTGCCTGGTGTTTATTTGCTGTCATGTTAATACCATTTCCTGAACCACATAAAAGAATTCCTAGTGTTCCTGGATTGTTTTCTACATGTTCAGCTACTGGGTGCGCATAATCAGGATAATCTATGCTCTCTTCAGAGTAACAACCGTAATCTTTCACTTCATATCCTTTTGACTGAAGATGTTGTATAACGGCTAGTTTTGTTTCGAAACCTGCGTGATCAGAACCTATTGGAATCATGGTTTTTTTGGTAAAATTAGCTAGAATAAAGATAAACTTGTAAACAAGGCCAGATAAATTGGCTCCGCGAGCTAATAAATACGTTCGACTTATTAACCCGCTTCCTTTAAATAGCGTTTACAAGTTGTTTAAAAACTATGATAACCTTATTTGGTTATTGAATTAATTTTTACAATCCAAAACATGAATGAACTATGCGGTATTTTTTACGTGATATTATACCTTCTTTATACACCTTTATATGGCTGGATTGTTGGTAAACCTATTGGTCATTTATAAACAATACAAATAAATACCCTTTTGTTAATTATTTATTTAATTTTTTGATTTTCAATTATTTATAAAATATTTTATGTTCACACATTGTTTGTAAATGTGAGTTTAACTGATTAACAAAAAAACCCTCTCTTTTTTATACACATATGAACAGCCTTAATAACTATAGTAAATTCTTTAAAAATTTAAATAAAAGAAAGTATTATATTATTTAAACATGGGCTAAGCTGCTAATTTTGTTAAACGCTTTTGAAACATTAGCTTTATACTATGAATTCAAACTATCAATCACTTCTGGAACAAATAGATGCTTTCATACGAAAGTACTACAAGTATCAGCTACTGAGAGGTATTTTAGTTTTTTCAAGCATTTTCATTAGTACGTTTTTAATTACTTCGTCACTAGAGTTTTTTGGTCGTTTTTCAACGGTTATAAGAGCTATTTTTTTCTTTGGTTTTGTCCTACTTCATGCCGCATTATTTCTAAAGCTTATTTTTCAACCGTTAAGCAAATTATTTTCTCTTGGTAAAAAAATCAACCACTTACAAGCATCAGACATTATAGGTAAGTTCTTTCCGGAAGTAGCCGATAAACTCAAAAACACACTTCAATTACACGATAACTTAAGTGCTCAAGAAGGAAATATCGCGCTTTTGCAAGCAAGTATTATTCAAAGATCTGAACAATTAAACCTTATTTCATTCCAGTCTGCACTGCGCTACCAAGATCATCGAAAATATCTTAAATACTTATTACCCATACTAGGCCTTTTTATTTCTATAGGATTGTTTTTACCACAGTTGATTTTACAAGGAAGCCAGCGAGTAGTTCTTTATAATCAAGTATTTGAAAAACCAAATCCTTTTCTTTTTGAATTTTTAAACACGCGCAAAACCATTGAAGAAGGAGAGGATTTCTTAGTAGAAGTGAAAGTGAAACCAAATGTTGGTTTTAATGAATTACCCAAGCAACTTTATTTAGTTTCTGATCAGGGTAAATTCTTAATGAAACAAATCAAGAAAAATAGATTTTCTGCTCGTCTCCAAAAGTTGAATGAATCGCTTTCTTATGAAGTGAGCACAAATGAGTTTAATAGTCAAAAGCAAATTATACGTGTAACCAAGAAATCAGTAATTGGTGTATTAAATGCTATTTGTACTTATCCAAAGTATCTCAATAAATCTCCACAAATATTTCAAAATGTTGGAGATTTAAATGTTCCAGAAGGAACACAAATTCAATGGCAACTCAAAGCAAAAAACACAAAGTCCGTAAGTGTTTCGTGGAATGGACAAATTGAAAAGTTTCCAGGAGCGATTTGTGCTTTTAATAAAAGACTTCTCAATAATGTAAAAGTATCCTTTATTCTTACCAATGAACAAACATTAAAAAGAGATACCACGAATTCGAGAATTACAGTAATAAAAGATGCTTTTCCTATAATCGAAGTTGCCGAACAACAAGATTCTGTTTACGATGGAAGGAAGTATTTTTCTGGTTCGGTAAGGGATGATTATGGTTTAAATAACTTACAATTTGTTTATACTATTGAAAGTGCAAATGGTCAGAAAAGAACTGAAAAAATACCTGTTCAACCGGTAAAAGGTACGGCTCAAAACTTTTATTTTGCTGTAGATTTCAAACGTGAAAAAATTCAATTACAAGATGTCATCAAATACTATTTCATAATAAGTGATAACGATGGAGTAAACGGAAGTAAATCAACCAGAAGTCAGGTAGGAACTTATGAGTTACCGAATTTAGATGAATTAAATGAGCAGCGTCAAGAGGAACAAACCAAACAAATAGATGAACTTCAGGATATCCTTAAGAAAAGTCAAGAATTTCAAAAAGATGTTCAACAACTCAAAAAAGAATCACTTCAGAATAAAAATACCAACTGGAATAAATTAAACAAAGTACAAGAGCTTAAACAGCAGCAAGAACAACTTCAAAAGCAGTTACAAGAAACGCTGGAGCAAATGGAGCAAAGTACTGAACAAAAGAACCAACTCTCACCTCTCGACCAGGAATTATTAGAAAAACAAGATTTACTTGAAAAGCTACTTCAAGAAGTAATGGATGATGAGCTCAAAAAATTACTCGATGAGCTAGAAAAATTACTGAGTGAGCAAAATAAGGAAGATGTAAAAGAAAAGTTAGATGAACTCAATCAGTCGAGTGAAGATATGAAAAAACAGCTCGATAGAAGTTTAGAAATGCTTAAGAAAATGCAGGTAAATGAGCGCATCGATGACCTTGAAAAACAACTAGAGTCCTTAGCTAAAGAACAAAAAGATTTAGAGCAAAAGAATAGTGAATTGAGTAAAGAGGACTTACTCAAAAAACAACAAGAGCTTAATGAAAAATTCGATGATATTAAACAAGATTTAAAAGAACTAAACGAGCTTAATAAGGAACTAGAAAGGCCCTTAGATCTAGACATCATGGAAAACTTACAGCAGCAAGTTGAACAAGATTTGAAGGAAGCAACACAAGAAATATCTGAAGGAAAAAATAAAAAGGCTAGCGAAAATCAAAAGCAAGCAGCCTCAGGTATGCAATCAATGGCAGCTCAATTAAATGCCAAACAACAGCAGTCTAAGCAAAAACAGCAAGAGGAAGATATGGATGCGCTCAGGGCCATTCTTGAAGGCTTATTAACACTTAGTTTTGATCAAGAGTACGTTCAAAAGAGATTTTTGAAGATCAGTACAAAAGACCCTGTTTATAGAAAATTAGGTCGTAGACAACAAAGAATTATTGATGATACTAAGATTATTAAAGATAGTTTACTAGCACTGGCTAAAAGGCAACCTAAAATTGCCACATTCATAGATGCTGAGCTAAATTCAATAGCACTGCATCAGAATCTTACCATTGAAGCGATAGATGATCATCAAAAAAAGGAAATAGAAAAACATCAACAGATGACAATGACTTCCTACAATAATCTGGCTTTATTACTCAACGAAGCACTGCAGTCTATGCAACAGCAAATGAGTGGTGAAATGGATGGTAGTGGAAGCTGTGATAATCCAGGAAAGGGAAGACCAAAACCTGGACAATCTATGTCTCCTGGTGATATGAAAGAAATGCTTAAAAAACAACTTGAGCAAATGCAAAAAGGATCGCAGCCGGGTGGGAAAGAACCTGGGCAGCAACCAGGTAATACCCCAGGAAAAGATGGTAAACCAGGTCAAGGAATGATGGGCCTTGGAAGTAAAGAATTAGCTAAAATGGCTGCCGAACAAACAGCAATCAGACAACGCCTTGAACAATTGCGCCAGGAGATGAATAAAGATGGTAAAGGTTTAGGTAATCAACTCAACCCACTTATTAAAGAACTAGAAGAGCAAGAGAAAGAATTACTTTTCAAAAGAGTTGATCAACAAACCATTCAACGTCAAAAAGAAATCATGACGCGTTTACTTGAAAGCGAGAAGGCGATGATGCAAAGAGGCTTTGAAGAAAAAAGAGAATCTCAAAGCGGAAAAGATGTAGAAAAAGGTAACCAAATTCGATTTGATGAGTATAAAAGGTCAAAATGGAATGATCTTGAATTATTGAGGGGTATAGACCCTGCACTACAGCCCTATTATAAACAACGGGCCGATCAATATCTTCAACTGTAATTCCAGACTTTTAGCGTATGAAAGAAGGATTAAATATTGTTAAAGAATTAGTGTTACCATCTGATTATCAATCTCTTATAGATGTTGAAAAACTGGTTGGTTCTGTATGTCATGACTTAGGAGTCAATGATGAAGCTTTTGGTAATGTGTTAATTGCTGTTTCTGAAGCAGTGAATAATGCAATTTCACATGGCAATAAAAACAATCCTGATTTAAATGTTACGATTAGTGTTTTAAATGATCCAGAATCATTTTGTATTCAGGTCAAAGATCAAGGGAATGGTTTTGAATTTGATGCCTTACCGGACCCTACTGCACCAGAGAATATATTTAAAGAAAGTGGCCGTGGTGTTTTCCTAATGAAAAACTTGGCGGATGAGGTTGAGTTTGTAATACCCGGTAATACCGTTAATCTTTATTTTCAGAAATGATACAAATTATTAATCTAGGGGTAAAGATTCCTAGTTTCATTTCTAAAAACACACTTAAACAAAATCTGAAAACTTTAGCAATAAGCGAGGGTAAATCTTTGAAAGATATTTCTGTAGTCTTTACAGATGATGATTATTTGCTTGAAGTAAATAAGCAATATTTGAATCATGACTATTATACAGACGTGATCACGTTTGATTATTCTGTGTTTCCAGAGGTTTCTGGTGACATCATGATTTCATTGGATCGTGTTAAGGATAACGCTGAAACGCTCAGTGTTTCTTTCCAAGAAGAACTCAATAGAGTGATTTATCATGGGCTCCTCCACCTTTGTGGTTATAAGGATAAATCAGCTTCAGACGAAATGTTGATGCGCAAGAAAGAAAATTATTATTTAGGATTGTTTGTTTCACGTGAAACAAATCTAGATTAAATGCTGTTGTTTCACGTGAAACACTTCTCTATATGTTAGGTAAATACGATGTAATTGTGGTTGGTGCCGGTCATGCCGGTTGTGAAGCAGCGAATGCAGCTGCAAAAATGGGTAGCAAGGTCTTGCTAATCACCATGAACATGAACACTATTGCTCAAATGAGTTGTAACCCAGCAATGGGCGGCGTTGCTAAAGGCCAAATCATCAGAGAAATTGATGCGCTTGGCGGCGGTTCTGGAATTGTAAGCGACAAAAGCGCTATTCAATTCAGAATGCTAAACCGATCTAAAGGGCCGGCCATGTGGTCTCCGAGAACACAAAACGACAGGGTTATGTTTTCTTTAGAATGGCGCTATTTGCTCGAGCAAAACCCCAATGTAGACTTCTGGCAAGACATGTGTGTTGGAATTATTACAGAAGGAGAAAGGGTAATCGGTGTTCAGCTTGCCATGGGCACTAAAGTATACGCAACAACGGTTGTTCTTACCAACGGAACATTTTTAAATGGGTTGATTCATCTTGGTGAAAAACAATATGGTGGTGGTAGAGCGGGAGAAAAAGCAGCCATTGGATTAACAGAGTCTTTAGTAGAATATGGTTTTGTGGCTGGACGAATGAAGACCGGAACCCCGCCTAGAATTGATGGTCGAAGCCTAGATTATTCTAAAATGGAGGTTCAACACGGTGATGAAAACCCGTCTAAGTTTAGCTATGGATCTACACCTGCGCTCAGCACACAGTTGCCTTGTCACATCACTTATACAAACGAGAGAACACACGATCTTTTAAGAACGGGTTTTGATAGGTCGCCAATGTTTAATGGAGCTATTAAAAGTTCTGGTCCAAGATACTGCCCTAGTATTGAGGATAAGATTTCAAGGTTTGCAGACAGAGAGCGCCATCAAATTTTTGTAGAACCAGAAGGTTGGAACACGGTAGAAATCTATGTGAATGGATTCTCAACCTCTCTACCTGAAGACGTACAATATTTAGCATTGAAAAGCATCCCGGGATTTGAAAGCGCCAAAATGTTCCGACCTGGTTATGCCATTGAATACGACTATTTCCCGCCAACACAGTTGAGTCACACACTCGAGACGAAGTTAATTAAGAACTTATTCTTTGCTGGTCAGATTAATGGTACAACCGGCTATGAAGAAGCGGCTTGCCAAGGTTTAATGGCTGGAATAAATGCGCATCAAAATGCCCACGAAAAACCATCATTTATTTTATCTAGAAGCGAAGCTTATATTGGAGTATTAATTGATGACCTCATTACAAAGGGTACCGATGAGCCGTACAGAATGTTTACAAGTAGGGCGGAATTTAGAATTCTGTTAAGACAAGATAATGCTGATGAACGCCTTACCCCATTAGGTCACCAAATAGGTCTGGCGAGTGACGACGACCTGCAACGCGTAGAAAATAAAAAAGAACAAACACAGCTTCTTAAATCTAAACTCAGAGAGATTGGCGTAACGCCAACTGAAGCAAATTCAATGCTCGAGGAAAAAGAGTCTGCCCCAATTACACAACAGGTTAAGGCTGCTTCATTAATAACAAGGCCTCATATATCTCTAGATGATTTAGTAGCAATTAGTGATCCTATTAGAGCTGTAGTTGAGACAGTAAAAGCGAAAGATCCACTAGCTGTTGAGCAAGCAGAGATTTTATTGAAATACGAAGGATACATCGAACGCGAAGAAGAGCAAGCACAAAAATTACTGCGCTTAGAAGATTTGAAAATCCCCCAAGAGTTAGATTTTAGACAAATCAAAAGTCTAAGTATTGAGGCCAAGGAAAAATTATCTAGCATTCAACCGGCGACCATTGGCCAAGCTTCTCGCGTATCTGGGGTTTCTCCAAGCGATATTTCAGTGCTTTTAATCCATTTAGGCCGTTAAAAACCCGTTTTAAGCGTGTTTAAGCGCGCTTCATGTGTGTTTAAGCGCAATCACCTTGGTTGGCGTTAGATGTGAGCTTAAAAGCCGCCTGTAAAAGCCGTTTTTTTCTCGTTTCGTTGAAAAATTGGCTAATTTTAACCTATGGCGGACAAGCAAGTAATTTTTATTGACAGCGTTCATCCTGTTATAGAACAAAAACTAGAACAAGCAGGAATGGTATGTTTACATCATACCAAAACAAACATGGAAACACTTCAAACAATTTTGCCAGAAGCTTACGGCATCGTCATTCGTTCGAGATTTACAATTGATAGTGATTTTTTAAAGTTTTGTCCGAATTTGAAGTTTATAGCCAGATCAGGTTCTGGTCTAGAAAACATCGACACCAAAGCATGTAAAGATCTTGGCGTTCGTGTTTATAATTCTCCAGAGGGAAATAGAAATGCTGTTGCTGAACACGCGCTCGGCATGCTGCTGTCTTTGCTGCACAAAATTCAAAAAGCCGATAAAGAGGTGCGTCTTGGAGAATGGAACCGCGAATCAAATCGAGGAGAAGAATTGGATGGCAAGACAGTCGGAATCATTGGTTACGGAAATAATGGGGCTGCATTTGCTAAAAAACTCAGGGGCTTTGATGTTCGTGTTTTAGCTTATGATAAATACAAATCTGGTTTTGGAGATCACTTTGTTCAGGAGTGTACTTTAAATGCAATTTTAGAGCAAGCGGACGTCATCAGTTTTCATATTCCACAAAACAAAGAAACAAGGTCTTTTCTCAACAAGGAGTTTGTTTCATCAATGCAGAAGCCATTTTATCTACTCAACCTTTCACGAGGCAAAATAGTAGATACCGCGGCTTTAGTTGAGGGGCTACAAAAAGGAAAAATCAAAGGAGCAGGTTTGGATGTGCTAGAGTTTGAGTCAAAAAGTTTTGAGTCGTTCTTTGAGCAAGAGTTGCCAAGTTCGTTTTCTTATTTAATCAATTCAGAAAATGTGGTGCTCACTCCGCACGTAGGTGGTTGGACATCAGAAAGTTACGTGAAGCTTAGTTCTGTTTTGGCCGACAAAATCCTCGCTGACGAAATTAATTAGATTCTGACCAATCATCAAGAAAGCGATCCAATTCACGGCGGTCTTTTTTTGTGGGCTTACCATCTGTTAAGCGGTAGTTTCGTTGCGATTCTTGGTAAACCTTTAGTTTCTGAATTTCTTCTTCTTTTGTTTGATCTAAAATGTAATCTTTTACCAAAGGCGCACCTAATCTGCGGTCAATTAGGTCCAGTACTTTATACTCAAAACGAGCACTGTGTTTTTGCACTACAATTAAGTCACCTACTTTAACTTCCCGAGAGGGTTTAACGATTTGATCATTGAGCAAGATCTTACTCTTTGAAATAAGTTCTGTTGCTAATGAACGTGTTTTGGTCAGACGAACGCACCAAACGTATTTATCAAAGCGGATTTTCATCACGGATTTTTTTTGGTAGACCTTGGTAAACCAATTGATATGAATGATCGATCAGTTCAAAGATGAGCGAATCAGCTACATCTGAATGAAAATCTATGGTGTTCCAGTGTTTATGATTCATGTGAAAACCTGGCCTTATGGCTGCGTATCGCTCACGCAAATCGATGGATTTTTCGGGATCACACTTTAAATTAATTCCTTCAAAGGAGTCAATATCTGTGAGCGCAAACATTTTTCCGAATACCTTAAAAACAAGGGTGCTTTGGTCGAAAGGAAAACAGGCTTCCGCGCCTAATTTTTGCATGCAATATTGATGCAAAACATCAGGATCCATGAATTAGGCCAATACAGGGTTTTTCTTACCTAGGTTCTTTAACATGCGGGTGTGGTCTGCAAGCGCAGAAACAAAGGTGCTATAAGAATGGTAAGGAAGGTTGTATTCTTTTGCGGTTTCCTCTACAATTTTAGAGATTTTGTTGTAGTGGATATGGCAAATTGATGGAAACAAGTGGTGCTCTACTTGATAGTTTAAGCCGCCAACATACCATGAAAACAACTTTGCTTTTGGTGCAAAATTAGCGGTATTGAAAAGCTGACTTACCGCCCAATCTGCTTCAACAACACCAGAGTCATTTGGAACCGGATAAGTAGAAGTAGGTACAACGTGTGCAGGCTGGAAGATCATGGCTAAAATTAGACCGCAAATAAATTGCATAAGCAAGAACCCGAGTGCATTCACTAACCAAGATGCGCCACCGAAGTAAATAGGAAGAGCTAGAAACAAGAATGCATAAAGAACTTTAAAGAACAAAATACCCGCCATGTGCTGTGCGAAAGTAACACCCTGCGCAGCAATGAGGTTTTTCTTTTTGTAACGGAAAGCTTGGATATAGTCTTTCGAAAGGAACCAGAAAAGCGTCATCATGCCATAAAAGAACCAAGCATAAAGGTGTTGGAATTTATGAATGGCGTAGTGCTTAGAATGTGGTGAAAAACGCAACATGAAAACAGGTGGGTCGATGTCTTCGTCGTGGTCAGTAACATTGGTATAGGTGTGGTGAAGAACGTTGTGTTGAATTCTCCAGTTTCTAGCGCTACCACCAAGAATGATCATGACGTTGCTTACTAAGGTGTTTACCCATTCTTTTTTAGAGTAAGCACCGTGGTTTGCATCGTGCATGACTGAAAGCCCTACGCCAGCCATACCAAAGCCCATGACGAACCACAAGCCAATATAGGCCAAAGTAGGAAGCTCTTGATAGTAAAGAAAGCCGTATGGGGTAAGGAAAAGCGCCAAAAGGGCAAAGGTTTTGAAAACCATGGCTGCATTGGCCTGTTTTGATATGTTGTTGTCTTTGAAGTAGTTATTTACTCTAGACTTCAGAGTTTTGTAAAACTCTGTGTTGTGTTCTTTAGAGAACTGTATGTTGGCGTTGTTCATTTCTTTATTAAAAACTCAAAGTTAATCAAATTAAGACATTTAAACTGTAACACAGGTGAATAGAATTTTGTTATAATAAACCTTGTAAATCACAAAGTCGCTTGTAGTGCCCGTTCAACCTCAATAGCTCATGGTGTTTTCCGCGCTCAATTATTTTTCCTTTTGACAAAACTATTATTTCATCTGCATTTTTTACGGTGGATAAGCGGTGTGCAATGACAAACGAAGTTCGCTCAAGCATTAAGTTTTCTAGGGCTTGTTGCACTAAACTTTCTGATTCTGTATCAAGCGCGGATGTTGCTTCGTCTAGAATGAGAATAGCTGGGTTTTTGTAAACCGCTCTTGCAATAGCAATGCGTTGTTTTTGACCACCAGAAAGCTTATTGCCGCGCTCACCTAAAAGGGTGTCAAATCCTTGGTCAAGGTCGTTGATGAAATCAAGTGCATTGGCAATTTTTGCTGCTTGAACAATTTTTTCAAAATCAGGGTTGTCATCTCCAAAAGCAATGTTTTGTGCTGCGGTCATGTTAAACAGAATCGATTCTTGAGTAACCACACCAATCAAGGCACGCAGATCTCGAATGCTGAGTTTACTTATGTCAAGCCCATCGATTTCAACACTTCCACTTGTTGGGTCATAAAAGCGCTGCAATAAATCCATTAGTGTTGATTTTCCACTTCCAGATTCACCAACGATAGCAACCAACTTTCCTTTTTTAACAGTCCAATTGATATCAGTCAAAACCGCCTGGTCTTGGTAAGCAAAACCGACGTTTTTAAATTGGATATCGTCTTCAAAACCAGTTTTAGTTAATGCATTCTTGTCTTCGATAATGTTGTCGTGGGCATTGAGCAAAGAGTTGATTCGGTCTTGCGAAGCTTGAGCTTTGGTCATGTTGGCCATGTTGTTTGACACACTTTGAATGGGTCTTAGAAACTGCGAAAACACAATTATATAAGTGAGGAAAACCTCACCGGTTAATCCTATTTGTTTGCCATCAAGGATGAGGCTTCCACCAAAGTAAACCAAAGCCAACAACACGGCGGCGCCCAAAGTTTCATTGACCAAAGGAGACAAATCTCTTTTTCTAAAAACTCTTGTTGCCAATTTTTGATGTTGGTTGTTTTTTTCTTGAAAAGAGTTAGAAATGTATTGAATGGCATTAAAAGCCTTAATAATTCTAATGCCGCCTAGGTTTTCATCCATTGACGCATATAAAAAACCCAATTGTTCTTGGGTCTTTTTTGCTGTTCTTTTTAGGCTTTTACCAATTCTAGAAATCACAAACGCTGAAATGGGCAATAAAAGTAAGGCAATTAATGTGAGTTTTGGACTCATGTAAATGAGCGTCAAGAGATTGATCAGGATAGCAAGTGGTTCTCGAAATATTAATTCGAGCAAACTCACCACCGCCACTTCAATTTCATTGACATCGCTATTCATTCGGGCCATTAGGTCTCCCTTTTTCTCATTGCTGTGGTAGGCCAGTGGTAAAGAAAGCGCTTTGTCAAAAAGTGCAGAACGCACATCTCTTACAACTGCCATTCTAATTTCTGATTGCGTCCAAACAGCGGCATACCTGAACACATTTTTAAGCACAAAAGCGAGCAACACGCTCACACAGACATAGAGTAATGCTGAGTGGGGTGAAACAGAAACAAATTCATAAAGTTGAAAATTGTAGTAGTCATTGATGTATTGAAATATACCCGACCAACCACCTTCATATTTAGGTATAGGCGGCACAACCAGTTCTTTTGGTTCCCTAAAAATGAGTTGCAACACAGGAATAAATAATACAAGCGAAAGCAAGTTGAAGATCACAAAGAGCAGGTTGAATAAGATAGTGGCCCAAGCTAGCCCTTTGTACTTGAATGTGTACCGATATATTTCTCTGTAATAAGACATTGATACAAAGATACATTTTTGTTGAGATGAGACCTTGCACAACAAGTATTCTTACCTTTGCATTATGAGTTCGATACGTCAACAAAAAATTGAAGCCGTCATTCAGGCGGAGTTAGCTACTTTTTTTCAGCGCCAAGCAGGTGAAATTTGTTTGGGTGCTATGGTCAGTGTAACAGTAGTTCGCGTAACCTCTGATTTAAGTTTGGCTCGGGTTTACCTCAGTATTTTTGCTGGCCCAGACAAAAAAGAAGTTTTAGAAAGCATTCAGACAAACAGAGGAAAAATCAGACTTGAGGTTGGCAAAAGACTCAAAAATTTGCGCAAAATTCCAGACCTCGTTTTCCACATTGACGACTCACTAGATTACGCCAATAAAATTGACGAACTCCTCAAAAAATAAGTCATTCGCACTTCTTTTTACATAGCAAAACGCTACCTTTTTAATCGTTCCAAGCGCTCGATCGTTAGTATTATTTCACGAATTTCAGTAGTGGGGATTGCTATTTGTACGGCTGCAATGGTGATTTTACTCTCTGCTTTCAATGGAATTGAGGGCATGATTTCAAAACTTTACACCTCTTTTGATGCGCCCATTACCATTTCACATGTCGCTAGAAAGAGCTTTTTTTTGAGAGAGGTCGACACCAAAGCGCTTGCTAAAAACCCAGAGATTACGGCACTTAGTAAAGAAATTGAAGAACTTGTAGTGCTCAGAAAAAACCAACGCTGGATCAATGCAAACATGCATGCTGTAGACCCCGTTTTTTTAAGCAAAGCACAAGTTTCTAGGCATCTTATTAACCAAGTAGGCGTCAGTAGTTTGGAGCAAGAAGGTTTTGCTTTTTTAGGCGCAGACCTTTTTTCAAAATTGAATTTAGGATTGGGTTCAGATCAAAACGACATACAGCTTTATGCTCCTAAACGCAACGCAAAAATGCGGCTTGGCAAGACGCCATTTCATTTACAGCAGCTGTTTATAGAGGGAGCCATTAATTATAATCAAGAGTTAAATGGATCTGTATTATTGTGGGACTATAACTTGGCGGCGGACCTCCTCAATCTTCAGGGTTCTTGTTCACATTTATTGGTTTATGTGAAGGATAATTCGAAACTAGACGCGGTCAAAAATGAAATACAGGCTTTGTTGGGTCCTGATTTTTTGGTTCAAACTATTTATGAAAAAAACGAACTGATTTTCAAGACCTCTCAGTCTGAGCGGCTCATTGTTTTCGTGATGCTTTTGTTTGTTTTTGTTTTGGCATCCTTTAATTTGGTGTCGAGCTTGACCATGTTGGTTCATGAGAAACAGCAAAACATTCTTGTACTCAAATCAATTGGCCTCAACAAACAACAGCGTTTTCAAGTCTTTTTCTTTGAGGGTCTTATGTTGTCTTTTTTAGGTGTTTGTATAGGCCTACTACTTGGTTTAATTGTTTGTTGGGCACAGCAAGTTTTTGGTTGGCTTATTGTGCCAGGGGCCAACGTCCCATTTCCCATTGTTTTCAAGACAGCAGATTTCATCAACATCCTACTAGCTGCCAGCGCGTTGTCCTTTTTATTCACGTTTTTTCCCGTTCGTTTCTTGCTTTTAAGAGACGAGACCAAGCACGCTTAAAAAATCTTGGGTTTGTTTGTTAACTAAACAAATAAAAACTGCTATCTTTGTGCCCAAATTTTAAAAGACAGCTGATGTCAACAATAAAAGGAAAAATTTCACAAGTTATCGGTCCAGTTGTGGACGTTCGATTTGAGCGCGGTACTGCGCTTCCCAACATTTATGATGCACTTGAGGTGTACAAAGCTGACGGAACCCGTGTAGTTTTGGAGGTTCAGGCACACGTTGGTGAAAACGCTATTCGTGCAATTTCCATGGATTCCACAGATGGATTCATGCGCGGAATGGAAGTGATCTCTACCGGTATACCAATTAAAGTACCAACAGGAGACCGCATTAAAGGAAGACTCTTCAACGTGGTTGGTGAGGCAATCGACGGTATCAACACAATGGACAACGCTGAGGGTTTACCAATCCACCGTGAAGCTCCAAAATTTGACCAACTTTCAACTGCAACCGAAATCCTATTTACAGGTATCAAAGTAATCGACCTTATCGAGCCTTATGCAAAAGGTGGTAAGATTGGTTTATTTGGTGGTGCGGGTGTAGGAAAAACGGTACTTATCCAAGAATTAATTAACAACATCGCAAAAGGACACGGTGGTTTGTCTGTATTTGCTGGTGTAGGAGAGCGCACGCGTGAAGGAAATGACCTTCTTCGCGAGATGCTTGAGTCAGGAATTATTAAATATGGTGATGCATTTATGCACTCTATGGAAGAAGGCGGATGGGACCTTTCAAAAGTTGATCTCAACGAAATGAAAGAATCTAAAGCAACCTTCGTTTTCGGTCAAATGAACGAGCCTCCAGGAGCACGTGCACGTGTTGCCCTTTCAGGTCTTACAATTGCTGAATATTTCCGCGATGGCGACGGTGAAGGACAAGGTAAAGACATCCTTTTCTTCGTTGACAACATCTTCCGCTTTACACAAGCTGGTTCAGAGGTGTCTGCACTTCTTGGTCGTATGCCATCTGCAGTAGGTTACCAACCAACGTTGGCAACTGAAATGGGTGCCATGCAAGAGCGTATTACTTCAACGAAAAACGGATCAATTACATCTGTACAGGCGGTTTACGTACCTGCAGATGACCTTACTGACCCGGCTCCGGCAAACACGTTTGCTCACCTTGATGCAACAACTGTACTTTCTCGTAAAATCTCCGAGCTTGGTATCTACCCTGCGGTTGACCCACTAGATTCTACGTCTCGTATCCTTACACCAGAAATTGTAGGTGATGAGCATTACAACTGTGCACAACGCGTTAAAGTAACCTTACAACGCTATAAAGAACTTCAAGATATCATCGCTATCCTTGGTATGGATGAATTATCTGAAGAAGACAAACTTGTCGTTCACAGAGCACGCCGTGTACAACGTTTCTTATCGCAACCGTTCCACGTAGCTGAGCAATTTACAGGTATCCCAGGGGTGCTCGTTGATATCCAAGATACAATCAAGGCCTTCAACGAAATCCTAGATGGTAAATATGACCAATATCCTGAAGCAGCTTTCAACCTTAAAGGAGGTATTGAAGACGTGATTGCTGCCGGAGAAAAAATGTTAGCTGAAGCATAATGATACTAGAAATCATCACACCAGAAGCAAACCTCTTCCGAGGAGAAGTAAATAGCGTTAGCTTACCAGGGCTCGATGGCATTTTTCAAGTTTTGAATAACCACGCGCCTATTATTTCTTCTCTCAAAACAGGTACACTTCAGTTTGAAACAAAAGGAACTGCAGAATTAATGAGCCCAAATCTTTTGGTCTCAGGTTCAAATGTTTCAATTGAAATCAAAGGTGGTGTTGCTGAACTCAACAACAACAAACTGATTGTATTGGCTGATTAAGTCAACAACTAATAATTGTAAAAGGGAATGGTTAAACCACTCCCTTTTTTTATGACATTCTCCGAAAAGAATGCGTATTTTCGTTAGGCCTAATGGATTACAAAGACACAATAGATTTACAAAACATACCTCAACACGTTGCATTCATTATGGATGGCAATGGTCGTTGGGCAAAAAAACAAAATCAACACCGCTTATTTGGCCATGCTGCAGGTGTTGAATCTGTGAAAGAGGTCATTAAAACCGCCCGTGAAGTTGGCATTTCCTTTTTAACCATGTATGCGTTTTCTACTGAAAATTGGTCGCGACCAAGTGAAGAAGTTGAAGGACTCATGAATCTGTTGGTTGAAGCGATTACAAATGAAGTAGATGAAATGCACCAAAACGGGGTTCGCTTGCTTACCATCGGCAATATCAAGGGCCTACCGGGCAATTGTTATGATTCTTTAGTGGCTGCTATGGAGCGCACTAAAAACAACAAGAACCTGACCCTTATCCTAGCGCTTAACTATTCAGCCAGACAAGAAATACTTGAGGCGGCCAAAAAGCTTACCGAAGAAATTCAAAACGGATTAAAAAGCCTAGATCAAATTCATGAGCATGATTTCGCGAAGCACTTACAAACCAAAGATATCCCAGACCCTGAATTATTAATCAGAACTAGTGGAGAGTGCCGCATTAGTAACTTTTTGCTTTGGCAATTGTCTTATACAGAACTATACTTTACTGAAACACATTGGCCCGATTTTCGTCGAGAGGCTTTATTAGAAGCTATTTGTGCTTACCAAAAGCGAGAAAGAAGGTTTGGCATGGTTTCAGAACAAATTAAAAAAGCTTGATGAGGTTAATACTATTTTGTTTGCTTAGCGTTTTTGTCAGCTCAAATCTTTGGGCCCAAACTCCCAATACGCTAGGCGGTCTTACATTTGACTACGCCAACCCTCAAACTTTTGAAATTGGTCCGGTGCGCGTAGTGGGTGCAGACAACTATGACCATCAGGCCATTAAGCTGATTGCGGGCCTTAGAACAGGTCAAAAAATCACCTTGCCAAGTCAGCAAATCAGTAAAGCTATCCAGAATCTTTGGGCTGAAGGCTTATTTTCTGATGTAGCAATTTATGCAGAAAAAGAGGTAGCAGGCATTGTCTACCTTGTCATTGAATTGAGTCCACGCCCTAAACTTTCAAAGTTTCGTTTTGTCGGAGTTAACAAAAGAGAAGCCGACAAACTCAGAGAAGAAATCACGCTTTATGCGGGTAAAACGATAACAGAAAACCTGATTTTTGAGACCAAAAGTAAAATCAGAAGTTATTACCGAGACAAAGGGTTCTATTACGCAAAGGTTCAAATTGCAAGACAAACAGACACACTCATTAACAATTCTGAAATCTTTGTAATTGACATTGACAAAGGAATTAAAATCGGCATTAAAGAAATCGAGTTTGTGGGCGTAACTTCAGTTCCTATTTGGAAGCTTAAGCTGGCCATGAAAGACACCAAACAAAAAGGCCCTCTGCGAATTTTCAAGCGCTCTAAATACACGGAAAGTAGCTATTCAACCGACAAGAAGGCTGTTCTAGCCAAGTTCAATGCAGAAGGGCTTAGAGATGCTTATATCGTCAACGACAGCGTTTATATGCTCGATGACAAGAACATGAAAATTCGCATCGAAATCTCAGAAGGAGAAAAATACTATTTCGGCGACATCGAATGGATTGGCAACGCCAAGTATCGCTCGAGTTTTCTTGACACTGTTTTAGGAATTAAACCTGGCGACCTGTATAATAAAGACCTCTTTGCTCAAAGGCTTTACGGTAATGGCGACGGCCGTGATATTTCTTCGCTTTACATGGATCGTGGCTATTTATTTTTCCAAATTTCACCCGTTGAAACGGGGGTAAATAACAACCGAATAAACCACCAAATTCGCATTATTGAAGGCAAAGAAGCGCACATAGGTAATGTAACTATTCGAGGAAACACCAAAACTAATGACCACGTCATTCTACGTGAAATCAGAACAAAACCCGGAGACCTATTCAACAAAGCCGACATTATGCGGACACAGCGCGAGCTTGCCCAGTTAGGATTCTTTGACGAGCAAGGATTTCAAGTAAACCCAAAACCAAACCCTGCAGACGGCACGGTTGATATTGAATACGTAGTTGCTGAGAAATCTAGTGATCAGATTGAACTTTCTGGTGGTTATGGTGGCGCTGGGCCAAATACTTCAGGTAGAGTAATCGGTACCTTGGGCTTATCTTTCAATAATTTTTCTACAAAAAATTTCTTTAAAAAAGAGGCGTGGTCACCACTTCCTGGTGGAGACGGTCAGCGCCTTTCTATCAGGGCACAATCAACAGGGCGCTTTTATCAAGGCTACAACTTCTCTTTTACTGAGCCATGGTTAGGGGGCAAAAAACCAAACTCTCTTACCTATTATCTATCGAATTCAGCGATTTCACAAAATGGTTTATTGCGCGCCAATAAAGATTACAGCGGCATTTCAATTACCGCAACAGGTATTTCGCTAGGTCGTCGCAAGAAGTGGCCTGATGACTACTTTATTGCTTCATACGAGCTTTTCTACAAGTATTATGATGTGCAGAATTATTCATTCTTTCCTTTATTTCAAAACGGATATGCGAATGATATTGCCTTTAAATACGTGCTTCAAAGAAGTTCAGTGAGCGCGCCGATTTATCCTCAGAACGGATCCAACTTCGTCTTTACCTCTACTGCAACTTTGCCGTACTCTTTATTTGGTCCTGAAAAAGATTTTAGCAGCATGAGCACACAAGACCGTTTTAAATACTTGGAGTACTTTAAGCTCAAGCTAACAGGAGAATGGTTTACACCGCTCACACCAGATAAAAAACTGGTTTTAATGTCTCGTTTTGGTTTCGCTTATATGGGTGCCTATAACAAGCAAAAAGGTGTCAATCCTTTTGATCGTTTTTTCATGGGTGGAAGTGGTTTAACTGGGATGGGAGCTAATCAGTTTTTAGGTCGTGAAATTATAGCACTCAGAGGTTACGATGACAACACGCTTTCCTCAGCTGGAGGCGACCCAATCGTGGCAAAGTATACTCTAGAATTACGCTATCCAATATCCTTGAATCCGCAGGCAACATTCTATGCATTGACTTTCATGGAGGCAGGAAACACTTATCCAACTTTTGAAAAATTCAATCCTTTTAACGTGAAAAGAACAGCTGGTGTAGGTATCCGTGTATTCCTACCAATGTTTGGTATGTTAGGCCTTGACTACGGATTTGGCTTTGATCAACTTGATTCATGGGCAACGGGTTATGACAAAGGTTCTGACGTCGACATCAAAACAAAAGGTTACTACCCTAAACTAACCTTCACAATTGGCATGAATTTGGGGGAATTGTAGCATTCACAATAAATTGGTATCTTCGTCGTTCTTAGCGGGTCTATGAAAAACTTAAAATATTTTGTGCTTTTGTTACTTGTCTTCTCTTTGAGAATGGCAAGCGCACAGTCCTATGCCTACATTGACTCTGATTACATTTTAGAAAATGTTCCTGAGTATGCTGAGGCCAAAGAGCGCCTTGACAAAATGGCCGAACGATGGACCAAAGAAATTGAAGATCGTTATGCAACTATTAAAGATCTCAAAGGCAAATATGACCGCGAAGAAGTACTCTTACCTAAAGAAGAGCGCGAGAAGCGAAAATCAGAAATTCAGAAGCTTGAACAAGAAGCAATTGATTTACAAACACAGCATTTCGGTAGTAATGGCGATTACTTTCAAAAGCGCCAAGAACTCATTAAACCAATACAAGACCGTGTGTTTACAGCCATGAAAAAAGTGGCAAAACGCGAAGGATATGCATTCGTTTTTGACAAAGCGAATCAAAGTAATTTGCTCTATGCAGAAAAAGAATTCGACATTTCAAATGAAGTGCTCGAAGAAATGGGAATCTCAAAATAAAAAACAGAAAAATGAAAAATGTATTACTCGGACTATTCGTTGTTTTAGGTTTGAACACCTTTGCACAGTCTAAAATTGCCCACGTTGACTCACAAAAACTTCTAGATACTTTGCCATCTCGAAAGTTGGCTATTAAAAAGTTAGATTCCTTGAAAGCCTCAGGAATGCAAGAATTACAAGTAATGGATGCTGATTTTCAGAAAGCATACCAAATATACATGACCAACAAAGACAAAATGTCTGAAGTAGAGCGTCAGATTCAAGAGAGCAAATTGATGCAAAAGCAACAAATGTTGGAAGCTACGCAAGGTTCTTTAGAAGAAGGTCTTCAATTGATGAGTGAAGAGCTCAATGCTCCAATTCTTGACCGTGTTCAAAAATCAATTGAAATCATTGCTGAGCGCAAAAAACTGAACTACGTCATTGATGTTTCTGCCACTATGTACTCTAAAGGAGGTATAGATATCACTAATGAGGTTATTGTTGAATTGTTGTTGCTAGATGCAGCAGCAACCAAAAAATAACACATTCAAATCATTGAAAAGGGCAGCCATCGGTTGCCCTTTTTTTGTTAGCTTTGATCTAAATGAAGCGTTCCCCAATAGGTGTTTTTGACTCAGGATACGGCGGCTTAACAGTTTTGTCTGCCATTCGTGCACAATTACCGCAATACGATTTTATTTACTTCGGCGACAATGCCAGGGCACCATACGGAAATCGCTCTTTTGATGTTGTTTATGAATTCACACTTGAGGCCGTTAATTTTCTTTTTGAACAAGGCTGTCCTTTAGTCATATTGGCTTGTAATACAGCGTCTGCAAAAGCACTGCGCACTATCCAACAAAATGACCTCCCAAAGATTTCTCCAAGCAATCGCGTGCTCGGAGTGATTCGGCCGAGCACCGAAGTACTCGGAGAGCTTACACATTCAAAACATGTTGGAATACTTGGTACGCAAGGCACCATCACTTCGAATTCATATCCTATTGAACTGGCTAAATTTGCCCCAGACATTGAAGTCCATCAACACGCGTGCCCTATGTGGGTGCCCTTGATTGAGAACCAACAATACGAGCATCCGGCTGGCCGTCAATTCATCATGGAAGATGTACAGCAGCTTTTAAGCGCCAATCCATCTATTGATACCATTCTTTTGGCTTGTACGCATTATCCTGTACTACAGCAACAATTAGAGCAATTAGTAGGTCCATCTATTAAAGTCATTCCACAAGGGCCTTTGGTGGCTGAAAAACTAGCCACTTATTTAAAAATGCACCCCGAAATGGACACACAACTCAGCAAGAACGGAGATTTGAGCTTTTATACGTCAGAGACCCCAACTGTTTTTAATACAAAAGCGTCACATTTTTTTGGTTCAAAAGTAGAGGCCAAGCACCACAGTTTTTAACACTAAATTTTTCTACTCAAGCGCGTCATCGTGCTTTCATTGAGCAAGGCCTGTAACTCTGGGTGCGTTGCGTAGTAATAAACGCTCTTTTTGAATTTCGAAAGACTACAATTGTGTTTTTTGAGGGTTTTTTCCACCGCTTTGTCGAGCGCTTCTTTGTATTGTCCTGGAACACCGTAGGTGCTTTGGTAGTAAGCCTCTAGCACGTTAATTTCCTCAACGAGCACACCCATTTGCTCAAGACTTACATATTCTTTCGGGACTTGATTTTGTTCACAAGCGAAACCAACAAAAAGGAAGATTAAACAAAAAAGCTTTTTCATCTTGGGGAAAATGCAAGACGCTGGCCGTTAGAACCTTCTTGAACTTGCCCATTGTTATATACACAATTACCGTTCACGTATGTGCTGTGAATTTGGTGGGCAAATTGGTGGCCTTCAAACGGAGACCAAGCGCATTTGTAAAGTACATTTGATTTAGTCACCACTTCCCCTGCTTCTGGTTTCACCAAAACAAGATCAGCGTGATAACCTTCACGGATAAAACCACGTTCTTCGATTCTAAAGAGTGTGGCAGGCGCATGGGCCATTTTCTCAACTACTCTTTCAATTGAAATGCGGCCTTCTTGAACCTTGTCTAACATGGCAAGCAAAGCGTGTTGAACCAGCGGCCCGCCTGATGGCGCAGCCGAATATGCTTGTGATTTTTCTTCAAGCGTATGTGGCGCATGATCTGTTGCAATAACGTCAATGCGGTCATCAAGTAAAGCTTTCCAAATGCCTTCACGGTCTTGAGCAGTCTTTACCGCCGGATTCCATTTGATAAAATTTCCTTTGTCCTGATAATCGGCATCACTGAACCAAAGGTGGTGTATACAAGCTTCTGCTGTAATGAGCTTTTGCTCAAGCGGCAGGCTGTTGTCGAAAAGTTCAGTTTCTTTAGCGGTGGAAATGTGTAGGATATGTAAGCGTGCTTTATGTTTTTTAGCGAGTGCAGCAGCTTTTGAAGACGAAAGGTAACACGCCTCCTCACTGCGGATGAGTGGGTGCGCACTAACAGGAATGTTGTCTCCGTATTTGGCTTGAAACAAGGCAAGATTAGATTTAACGGTGTGTTCGTCTTCACAATGCGTGGCAATAAGCGCCCCCACGCGCGAAAACAAGCTCTCTAAAACACTTTCTTTGTCAACCAACATGTTTCCCGTAGACGAGCCCATAAAAACCTTTACGCCGCAAATTTTAGACGTGTCTGTCTTTAGCACTTCTTCTAGGTTGTCATTAGACGCACCCATAAAGAATGAATAGTTGGCTAATGCTGTTTGACTTGCAATTTGATACTTGTCTTCTAATAATTCTTGCGTAAGCGCATTTGGAACGGTGTTGGGCATTTCCATAAAACTGGTAATACCTCCAGCTACTGCCGCTCTTGACTCTGAATAGATATTGCCTTTATGAGTGAGGCCAGGCTCTCTAAAATGTACTTGATCGTCAATGCAGCCCGGCAAAATGTACAAGCCTTCAGCGTTGATTTCTTCGGCCTTTTCAAGCAAAGAAATGTTGCTTGCAATTTTTTCAATCCTACCGTTAGCGATTAAAATATCAGCAACAAATTTTTTGCCTTCGTTAATGAGGGTGCCGTTTCTGAGTATTGTTTTCATTTCCATTTCATTTTTCTCATTTCCCAAACGCCAAAAAACGCTTCTTTAAATATGCCTTTACTCATTTTAGATTCACCTACAATTCTATCCACAAAAGTGATCGGAATTTCTTTTACCTTAAACCCGAGTTTGATAGCGGCATATTTCATGCAGATTTGAAAGGCATAACCCTTAAATGGAATTTGGTCTAGCGGTATGGCTTCTAAAACCTTGGCCTGATAACACTTAAACCCCGCCGTCGTATCTTTTATATTAATGAATAGAATGAGGCGTACATAAACGCTCGCAAAATAGCTCATAAGAATGCGCTTTAGTGGCCAATTTCTGACACGGCCTCCAAGTACATATCTTGAACCAATACTTAAATCTGCTCCGTTTTGACACGCAGCGAGTAGTCTAGGTAAATCTTTAGGATCGTGAGAAAAATCGCAATCCATTTCAATGATGAAAAGGTAGTCTCTTTTCAAAGCCCATTTAAATCCATGAATATAAGCGGTTCCTAAGCCTAATTTTCCTGGGCGTTTTTCTAAAAAAACCTCTGGATGTCTTTCCATCAGCATTTCAATATGTTGAGCAGTGCCATCCGGGGAGTTGTCGTCAATAAATAAAATATGATACCCTTGCTGTAAGCTTAGAATTGCTTGCACCATCTGAGCTACGTTGTCCTTCTCGTTATAAGTAGGAATAATAATAAGGGTGCGAGGTTGGGTCATAGTTATGGAAACGAAATTAACGAACAAAAGTGACAAAAAAAAACCGCCACAAGGACGGTTTTCTTAATTTAATCAAAAGATGCTTATGCTTCTTCCTCTTCTTCGTCGTCACCGGCATCAGCACCTTTAACAGCACCACGAGCCATTTTAACGGCAACAACCACTGCGTTTGCAGGGTCAAGGAATTTTACTCCTGGAATTTCAATACTGCTTACACGGATCGATTGACCAATGCGAAGTTTTGTAATGTCAAGAGTAATTGCGTCAGGTAAAGCGCTTGGAAGACCAACGCACTGTAATTGACGGAAAACGGTCATGAGTTTACCTCCGGCCATTACACCGCGAGAAGAACCTGTAATTCGAACTGGTAGTTTTACACGAACTTCTTTTGTGTCATTCAATTCGTAGAAGTCTACGTGTTGGATGGTGTCTTTGGTAGGGTGTTGTTGTAACTCACGGATGATACCGACTGCTTTTTTACCTTCGATGTCAAGTGCTACTTGATAAACTTCAGGAGAAAAAACGATTTTGTCGATTTCTGTTCGCTTTACTGCGAAGTGAGTTTGCTCACCTTGACCGTAAAGCACACAAGGAACTAAGCCTGCATTGCGCAAAGCCGCAGCATCCTTCTTCCCTACGTTCGCTCGGAGCGAACCGCTCAAATGTGCTGTTTTCATGTTTATATTAATTTAAGAGATTACGAAATGAGAACTGATAGATTCGTTGTTGACCAAACGCTTGATAACATCGGCAAAAAGATCAGCGACAGAAAGTACGCGGATTTTGCTGCTTTGTCTACTCAACGGAATGGTGTCGGTAACAATCAGTTCGGTTAATTTGGACGCCTCAATGCGTTCAAAAGCAGGCCCACTCAAGACTGCGTGGGTGGTAAATGCACGGACACTTTTTGCGCCTTTTTCAATGAGAAGGTCAGCAGCAGTGGTGAGTGTTCCGGCGGTATCGCACATGTCGTCAATGATCACAACATCTTTTCCGACAACATCGCCAATAACTGTCATTTCAGCGATTTCATTGGCTTTCTTGCGGTGTTTGTGACAAAGTGCCAAACCACAATTAAGTTTTTTGGCGTAAGAATTTGCGCGTTTAGCACCTCCAGCATCTGGTGCTGCAACTACTAAATTTTGTTGGTCTAGCGCTTCTACCTCTTGAAGAAACAGGGTAGAGGCGAAAAGGTGATCTACGGGTACTTCAAAGAAACCTTGAATTTGGTCTGCGTGGAGATCCATGGTCATGACGCGGTCTACACCAGCAGCCATAAGCATGTTGGCAACTAGTTTGGCACCAATAGCAACTCTTGGTTTGTCTTTGCGGTCTTGACGTGCAAAACCGAAGTAGGGAATCACAGCAATGATTTTACGAGCTGAAGCGCGACGTGCTGCGTCTACTAAAAGTAATAATTCAAAGAGGTTTTCAGTAGGCGGCATGGTGGATTGAACGATAAAGACGTCTTGACCACGCACAGTTTCTTCGAACGAAGGCTGAAATTCTCCGTCAGAAAAAACGCTTACTTTAACGTCGCCTAATGGCGTACCAAAGGACTTAGCAATTTGAGATGCTAAGTGTTCAGAAGCTCGTCCAGCAAAAATTTTAACGCCCACCTTAATTGAAATTGGATGCAAAGGTATGGAATTAAGAAGTAATTTTGTAAACAAATGAGTGAAAAGCTGCAATATTCCTTGTTCAAACGCTTACTAAGCTATGCAAGACCCTACCGAAAATATCTAATAATTGCGGTTTCAACTACAATTCTATTAGCTGCGTTATCTCCCGCCAGACCCTATGTTATTGGCCAGATCATTGAGCGCTACCTCGTGAAAAATCAAAACGCAAATTTGCTTTTATTAGGCTCCCTGTTGGTGTTGCTTATGCTCTTGTTAGAAGCTTTGTTGCAAGTCATCGGAACCTACTTTTCAAACTTACTCGCACAGTCAGTTATTCGAGATCTTCGCAAAAAGGTGATTCAGCATTTTATGCAGTTGCGTGTGGCTTATTTTGATAAAAATCCTGTTGGCGCCATGGTTACGCGCGTCGTATCGGACATGGAGGCCATCACAGAAGTGTTTTCATCAGGCGTTATGGATATCGCTGCTGATTTGTTGTCTTTAACGCTCATCATTCTTTTTATGTTCTTGACCAACTGGCAATTGGCTCTTATGACGCTAATACCAGTGCCAATTTTAATTTGGGCGACCAGAATTTTCGCTCGCGCCATGAAAGGCAGTTTTCAGCAAGAAAGAGTTGCGGTTACGAAGCTCAACACGTTTGTTCAAGAGAGACTAACAGGCATGAGCTTGGTTCAGCTGTTTAATCGCCAAAAGAACGAAGCAGATACATTTGACCAAATTAACAAAGCGCACCGCGGTGCGCATATCAAGGCAGTTTGGGCCAACTCTATTTTTTTTCCGCTAGTTGAATTACTCAGCTCCTTGTCAATTGCCTCTTTATTAGTTTGGGGCGCTATTCACGCAAGTGGAAAATCAGACCAAGAGGTGCGCAACATGTTTGGGCAAATTTTTGCATTTGTTTTTTGGATCAGCCAGCTATATAGACCCATCCGTATGTTAGCTGATAAGTTTAACGTTCTACAAAGAGGAACGGTCCGAGCCGAGCGCATTTTTGCCGTCCTTGATGAACAAACAGACATCCAAGCGGACGGAAAACACACAGAAATAGACTTCAATCAAGATCTGAAGTTTACAAATGTTCAATTTGCATATGTTGAAGGGCAGCCTGTCTTGAAGCAATTAAACCTTACCATTAAAAAAGGCGAAACTGTTGCTATTGTTGGGGCTACAGGATCTGGAAAAACAACATTGGTGAATTTATTAGGCAGGTTCTATGAACACCAAGCTGGTCAAATCACAATTGGCGAAGTCCCTATTGAAGATATTGCACTTAATACTTTACGCAAGCACATAGCGATTGTTTTGCAAGATGTCTTTTTATTTTCAGATACCATTTTTAACAATATTACGCTCGGAGACCCATCCATTACTCATGAACAAGTAATTGCTGCAGCAAAAGCTGTCGGAGCACATGATTTCATTGATCAGTTGCCACTCAAGTATGAACAGCCAATTGGTGAAAGAGGTGGCACGCTTTCTGTAGGGCAGCGACAATTACTGGCGTTTATTCGTGCTTTCGTTTATAATCCAGAACTGCTTATTCTCGACGAAGCCACCTCAAGTGTCGACTCAGAAAGCGAAATGCTCATTAAAACCGCCACTGAAAAACTAACAAAAGGCCGCACCTCTATTGTAATTGCACATCGTTTGTCAACCATCAGGCAGGCCAATCGAATAGTGGTTATGGAGAAGGGCGAAATTATCGAGCAAGGCACCCACGACGAACTTATTGCGCAAAATGCGCATTACAAAAACTTATACGACCGTCAGTATTTCAATCAGCAAGAGCCATGAAAAGACTAAAAATAGGCGGAGTACCAGAGCACTTTAATTTACCCTGGAGACTAGCTATTGAGGAAGGTAAATTTAAAGCGGCAGGCATTGAGTTGCACTGGTCAGACATGACTGGTGGCACCGGGCAAATGATTAAGGGTCTTCAAGCGGGTACTTTAGACATTGCTGTATTGTTAACCGAAGGAATAACTAGAGCCATTTTAAAAGGACTTGATGCGAAAATCATAGCCGTTTACGTAAAAACGCCTTTGATCTGGGGTGTTCATGCGCCGGTTAATCAAGGGATCAATCATCTTGACGACCTAGATGCGAGCACCTTTGCGATTTCAAGAGAAGGATCCGGCTCGCATTTAATGACTTATGTGCTTGCTAAACAACAAGGATGGGATACAACAGCACTAAGCTTCAATGTCGTCGGTGACGTTTATGGAGGTTTATGGGCTTTAAACAACGACGAAGCGCAAGGTTTTCTATGGGAAAAATACACCACTCAACCATTTGTGGACCAAGGAAAGTGTAAGCGTGTTGGTGAGGTTTTGACACCTTGGCCCTGCTTTGTAATTGCGGCCCGAACTGAGATACTTCAGCAGGAGTCCGCCTTGCTTCAAGCCATTTTACCGATTATTCAAAAAAGGGCTCATGAATTAAAAAATAGTGACGATGCTGCTGAGGTGTTAGCGTGGCGATATGCCCTCAAAAAAGATGAGGTTACGTCATGGTTATCTAAAACCGAGTGGTCTAATCAATTAACTATTGGTAGTAAGGATATTCAAAATGTAATTGAAACCCTACGTGAACTACAATTAGTCACAGACGAAGAGCAAACAAATTGGTCCGAAAAGGTATTCCAATGAAATCAGCACTTTTATTTGTAAGTTTCTTTATTGCGTTTTGTCTGAGCGCACAACAAGGCGTTACCTTGCCAACAACCTCAATTACGCCGCAGTTTATTGCTAATTTGAGCCCTGGAAACGAAGAGAGCTCCGGATTGTTTTACTTGACTGATACCCTCTATTCCATAAATGATAGCGGTAACTTGCCAATTCTAAAAGCACTCAATCCAACAAACGGGCAATTAATGACTGAGTGGTTTATTGCCAATGCCCAAAACATGGATTGGGAAGCATTGAGCGCTTCTGTAAGCACTTTGTATATTGCTGATATTGGCAATAATTTGGGTAATCGCCAGTATTTTGATATCTACCAAATTCAAAGGGAGGCCCTTCCTTTATCAGATACTTTGTTGTCGACCAAGTATACATTTTACTACCCAGATCAACCTACAGGGTCTTTGCCAGCCAATGCACATAATTACGATGCCGAAGCCTTTGTTTACAAGAATGATTCGCTTCATATTTTTTCCAAAAACTGGCAAAGCCTCTGGACTAAGCATTATGTGTTGCCGCGTATTTGGCAAGATACCATTGCAGCACAATTGATAGATTCTTTTGAGGTAGATGGATTAATAACAGATGCCGCTTTTGATCAGAACACGAATCAGCTTTATTTACTTGGATACAAACAATTAAGTAGCGGCTTATATAATTGCTTTATGTGGAAGTTTTGGAATGATCCTGTAGGATTTTTTCAAGGTAACCGAATGCGTATTGAATTAGGCTCAGCGCTAACCTTGGGTCAAACAGAGGGTATTTGTCTAACCAACCCAAATTCCGGATTCATCAGCAGTGAACAAATTAGTTCAGTCATTACAATACCCGCGAAACTTCACAGTTGGTCTGTCGAGGATATTATGGCTGTTGATATAAATGAACTTGTTACGGGCATTTACTTTTTTGAAAACACACTATACGTACCGGAATCATTTAATGAAATTTTGATACTATTCGATGTAAATCGAAAACTTGTGTTGAGAACTGAAAGAGGAAAGTCAAGCTATAATCTTGAGCGCTTACCTCCGGGCGCCTATTTTTTATATGCCCATGATTGGTATTATAAATGGCTCAAGAATAACTAGATAGCTTTTTATATTCTATCAAAGGGCTAACTTATTCAATGAATATAGGTTTTTGTTCATTTCTATTGTTATGATAGAATTTTAGGAATAACTTAATAGAACAAAACAAAAAGCCATGTTAGCACTTGTTCAATTTGATTCTAATTTTTGGTGGGCATTAGGCGCGGTTCTTACTATTCTAGGAATTATTTTTGCGGTCTTCTTAACAGACAAAAAATAAACTACAGTAATTTAAGAGCACGCTGTATCTCTTTATCTTGGGCGTTAACGACCCTGTAATAGCCATTTTCGGTAAACAAGTGGCTCGCTAATTCAGCTTTTAAATTTTGGGCAATTCTAATTTTGCTGTGTGTGTATTCACTGGCTTGAAAAACAATATTGAACTCTTTTTGAGCAAAACGAGTAAAGGACTTCAGCAAAGCATCGTTCACCTGAAATTCATTTATAAATTGATTCAAGCTCATTTGATTAGGATGACTGTTTAAATAATCAAAAGCAAAAGCATTAAAAGCTCCGGCCCAAAGCAATTCTGATAGGTACATTGAGGTGCCTGAGGTATCTCCGGGCACAAAAACATCTGGCATAATTCCACCTCCGCCATAGACTATGCGACCTTTTCTGGTTTTGTATTTCAAAGAGTCGACAAAAATACTTGAGTCAGGCTTGAAATACTCATCAGCGAAAGCGCGTTCCTCTTCAGCTTTATAGGCGTCGTAACCATTTTTATAAGGGCGCTGAATGGACCTGCCAGATGGCGTGTAATAGCGTGCTATAGTAATTCGGATGTTGCTCCCATCACTTAGGCGTTTGTCTTGCTGTATAAGCCCTTTACCGTAGGATCTTCTGCCGACAATGGTGGCTCTGTCGTTATCTTGCAAGGCGCCAGCTAAAATTTCACTTGCAGATGCAGATTGCGCGTCAATTAGAACAACGACTTTTATTTTTTCGAGCATGCCACCGGCAGTTGAAGGATATTTCTTCTCAGCACTGTGCAACCCCTTTGAACTTAATATAATGCGATTCGCAGGCAAAAATTCATCGGCAATTTGAATAGCGGTTTCCATTGTTCCTCCGCCGTTTCCACGGAGGTCCAGTACAAGTTTTTTCATGCCAGACTGCAACAAACGGGCTGCAGCTGCTTTGAATTCATTGGCAGTAGGCACTGAAAACTGGGCAATTTTAATGTAGCCAACTTCCTGAGCTATTAAATAAGAACAGTTCACAGTTTGAATCGGGATGATGCCGCGAGTGAGTGTTTTTTTGAGTTTTTTACCCTTTCTAAAAACGGTGATGTGTACTTTGGTATTTGGGGATCCTTTCAAGCGAGACATGACTTTTTCGTTAGTCATGAAGCTTCCACAAGCTGGTTTGTTTTCAATGGCAATAATGCGATCACCTCTTTGAAGTCCTGCTAATTGGGCTGGCGAGAGTTCGTTCACATGTGTGACACAAATTGTGTCTCGGAAGAGCAAGAAACGCACACCAATGCCACCAAAAGCTGCGTTGGTTTGTTCGTCGAGCTGTTTAATATCTTTAGCAGAAATATAGTTGCTATGCGGGTCTAGTTTGTGTAGAAGCTCAGAAATGGTTTCTTCAAAGATTTGTTCTTTGTTGATTTTGTCTACATATTGGTTATCAAGTACCTCAAAGATTTGTTCAAGCTTTTGAATTTCTTTGCTGTTTACTGAATTTGAACCGAGTAATTCGGCCCCGCCCCATAACCCTAAAGCAATAACTAGCGTGAGAAGTGCAGGTAACCAATATAAGGGTTTAGGACCTTCTTCAGACATCGTCTATATTTTCTATTTGTTGAACTTCGAGACCAGCAGATTTTAAAAACTCAATCCCTGAAATATCCTTATACGCTTCTTGAAAAACAAGACGTGTAATACCGGATTGGAGCACCAGCTTACTGCAATCTTTACATGGAGAATGCGTGAGGTATAGGGTGGCGTCTTTGCAATTGTTGGTCGATCTGGCCACCTTTAGAATGGCATTGGCCTCAGCATGTAACACATACCAATGTGTTTGATTATTTTCGTCTTCGCAACAGTTGTCAAAGCCAGCGGGCGTACCGTTATAACCATCCGAAATAATAATGGCATCTTTGACAATGATGGCACCAACCTGTTTTCGTTGACAATGAGATAGCCTTGCCCAACTTGCGGCTAGGCGCAAGTAAGCTTTGTCATAGCGATGTTGTTTGCTTTCTTGATTATCCTCCATGTCTGATGTGTCCGCCTAAATATCCGGTAAATGCGAAAAGGATAAATGCAATGATGCCCACAATCATGACAAATAATTGGATTTGCTTCGCTTTTTCCCACTTGGCTTGTTGCGACCACAGCCCTAGTAGCGCTGCTGCCGTCAGCAAAAAGATAAAGATGAGTGTGTTCTCAGCCATTTCTTCGTGCAAGTGAATTAAGTTATGTGATATACCGGGTAATTCTTCAACGTGTTCTTCAGCTGCCTCTCCGGTGAAATAAGCGATGAAACCACCAATTCCGCTAATAACCATCAAGAAATAGGCGCTGAAAGCGGTTTGTAAGGAAGGTTTGAAATAGCCAATGAAAAGGAGTAAAACACCAAATAAAGACCCTAAAATAGGTAAGTGATTGCTAAGGAGGTGTATGTAAGCTAAGCTCATGTCGCGTGATTTTAGATTAAAGTTAACTAAAAATCAATGAGCATAGTATGGAGAGATCATGAAATAAACGATGACACCGGTTACAGCTACATACAACCAAATAGGAAAAGCGAATTTTGCCCATTTTTTATGTTTTTGGTAGTTCCCTTCCCAAGCGTGCAAATAGGTAAACAACACTACAGGAATAACCGCGACACTCAGAAAGATATGCGATAAAAGCAAAATGATATATGCCAAACGGGTAGAAGCTACTGCAGATTTTTCAATTTCATCCAATTGACCATTAGCATCTAAGTCACCATAGACCGTAGAATCTGAGGTCATGTGGTAGGCAACGTAACACAGCAAAAATAAAACACTCAAGACAAGTGCTACTTGAATGGTTTTTTGATGGAGTTGCACGTTTCCTGCCTTAATAAATCTTAATGCCATAATGAGTAAGGCAGCTGTTGCAGCATTGATACCAGCATATATAGGGGGTAGGAACGAAAAGTCAACGCCTTCAATTTTAATGGCAAAAAGTGCGGCCACAGCAATAGGAATGACAATTGAAATGGCAATTATCCATTTTCTGAGCCCTGAGTTATTCTTTGGTGTAATTGTATTCATCTTGAAATAGTTGTTTAGCTTCTTTGATTAATCTTTGGTATTCTTTCTTGTTAACACTTAGGTCTGGCTGCACCACTTCGTAAACGCCACGTACCTGTCCTTTTTTATCTACGAGCGTAAAAGCACCAGAATGTGCGTATCCACCAAGCGCTTCATCTTCTCGACCAGCAAAAATAAGAAAGTGTTCAATGCCAAGTTGGTGCGTAAAGGCTTCATTACCGCTTAAAAATGCCCAGTTTTTATTTTGAATACCGAGTTTTTGTTTGTGTGCTTTCAATACACTCGGTGTATCGTGCTTTGGATCTATGGTAAATGATAAGAACTGCAGGTCTTTTGAATAGCGCTGTAGTGCTTTTTCAACGTTTTTAAGCTGCGTATTCATAATCGGGCATATAGAAGGGCAGGTAGCAAAGAAAAACTCTGTAATCCAAACTTTATTTTTGAAAGTTGCTTTATTGACAATTATGGAATCTTCGTTGAAGAATTGAAAATCTGGAATGGTTTGGTAAATGGTATCAATGACTTGTTTTCCATCTTTGAGGCTATAGTTGAGGTCGTAGTTACCTAGAATAGGAAGTGCTTTGACGGGCTCTTCATGACACGAGCTGAGTATGGTCAGTGAACAGCAAAAAAGGAAAAGAAAACTAACGTTTTGCGCGAGCTTTGTCATATTGTTTCATGAGAAGACCAAGGTGTTCTTTCATCGTTCGAATCATGCCTTCTGTATGACCATTCAAAACCATTCTGAGGTGGTTTTTTTTGTCGAGTAACATGATCAGTTCATTATAGGAAACACCGCCAAAGTATTTTTTATCTCTAACAATAAGATCTACGCCATTGTTCTTGTGGTTGAAAAAGTCTTTGGGATCGGCTATAACAAGTTGCCAAAGTTCAGGATCATAACCTTCTACAGTGCTACGCAACATATCTCGAATATCTAGGAGCTCTTTTTCAGAAACAGGATTCCCAAGCGAATCAACCACGATTGAGAGCATACGCACTTGTTTGAGCTTTTTTCGTTTGTTGGTGCGTAAATCTTTGTAAATCTTTTGGGTCAGGGGGAAAAAGGCAAGCCCGCAGTCATATGGGCAGGTGGTTTGCAAGGTATTGATCAGTACTACCTGATTTTGGTAATCTTTGAGATTTTTTTCTTGCTTGCCGAGATGGTTATAAACAGTAAAGGTTGGTGCAAGCACCAACCCATAATCTGCTAATTCTTTGAAACGGTGGTCACAGCCACGCGTTGCCATAAAAATGAGAAAAAGCGCTGGGCCAAAAACTAAAGTCAGTGCTAAAATAGATCTGCCTTTACTGCGGCTCGGGGCTTTGTCATTCATGTTTATGGAAACATTTTATCCCATGCGCTTCCTACTGCAGTACCTTCCCAAAGGGCGATAAAGATGAGGTAAAGCACAAAAATGAAATAAGGAATAAGAATAACGTTGCGTAAGTATTTGCGTTCGTCACCGAGGTGCATGAAAACCATCACAATATATCCGGCTTTCAATAATGTAAGCAAGATGAAGATGATTTTAACGGTAGTCCACCAATCTGAAGATTGTTTGATGCTTGCACCAATGAACACTTCAATTACAGTAATAGCTGTAAGTAGAAGCGTTACTTTGTAAATTTTTTGACGAATGCTCTTTCCAGTAGCTTCATCGTGATGTCCGTGTAATGAGTATTCAATTAAGTCGTCTCTTTCCATGATATGCTAAGCTTTGGAGATTTACAATAAATAGAAGAAGGTAAATACAAATACCCAAACGAGGTCAACGAAGTGCCAGTAAAGACCAGTTTTTTCAACCATTTCGTAGTGCCCACGTTTGTGGTAAGTACCAGATAGTACGCCAAGTAAAATGATGATGTTAATGATAACACCAGAAAAAACGTGGAAACCGTGGAAACCAGTGATAAAGAAGAAGAATTGAGCATATTGTTGTGGCCCATATTCGTTTTGCTTCATGTTGGCACCGTAAATAACTCGGTTTTCCTCGCCAGCGTATAGCGCTTCGTAGTAAAGTTTTTCGGCTTGTTTGCCTTCGATTTCTTTGCCACCAACTTTGTAGGTTTTACCACTTTTTTTGATGATCAATTTCATGTCGTGGTCATGCGCCTTGTTGATCTTAGCAACAGAACCATCAGCTAAATGAATTTTACCAGCCTCTAGGTGACCTTTTTCAGCAGCATGTTGATACTGGTGCATTAAGTCGTCTTTGATAATAGCACCAACTTTATGTTTCTTACCGGCTTCAAGGACTTGGAAACTTTCTAGTTCTCCGAAGTGTCCTTTAACAATAGCAACAGAACCGTCAGCCAATTCAATTTTACCAAATTCAGAACCGTGGATAAAGTGAGACCACTCCCAAGCTTGTGAACCTAAGAAAAAGAAACCACCGATGATAGTTGCAATCATCCATTTAGTAACTCCTTTGCGATCCATTCGATGTCCTGCTTCTACGGCTAGAACCATAGTTACAGAAGATACAATGAGAATAAAGGTCATGAGTGCTACATAAAGAAGGGGGTAGCCATGACCTAAGAAAGGCATTGAGTTAAAGGTTTCTTCACCGATAGGCCATGCATCTTGTGCATCATGACGGGTGAAGCCATAGGCAATTAATAAGCCACTAAATGTAAGTGCGTCCGACACAAGGAAGAACCACATCATCAATTTACCATAACTTGTTTGAAAAGGAGATTCTTTTCCTCCCCACAGTGTTTTGGCGTCTAATTGTGCAGAATGTCCGGCCATTTTTATGAAAAATTTTTGTGCAAGTTTAGTGAATAAAAATCAAAAACACGAGTAAATAGAGCCATAATAGGCCTAAAAAATGCCAGAAGATACTACTTAGGCGAAGTGATAGGTGGTTTTGTGAAGAGAATTTGCCTGAAAATGAAGCAATTGCAACTTTGAGCAAATAAAGCAAAGCGATAATGACGTGAAGTAAATGCACGAAGGTGATGAGATACAAATAAGAAGATGCGGAATCAGCTGATTGCATGGCGCTCAGCATAAGGTGCGGCTTTAATACGGTGCCATTGTATTTCAACTGACGGTTCTCGTACTGTAGTTCTTTGCCCGAATAATATATCGTGAAATCTTTACCGTATTGACCTCTTGCAAAGAAATCGCCGCGTTTGTCACGGATATTTAGTGCGAGTTCACTTAAGCGCAGTTCATCTGTATAGGTGAATTGGGTGCTGTCATTAGCATAAAGTTTGCCTGATTTGTAAAGTACAGGACTACCGTTATAGAAGAGTTCAATTTTCTGATTGGTTTCTTTGAGACGCAGTGACGTCAGACGATTTGAGTTCTCAAATTGCTTAAAGAAACTTTGTACTTCTTTGAAGTCTTGGTCATTCATCGGTTTGCCATTGATGAGAAATTCGTTCCCATCGACAGCCACTAATTGGCCCTTATATTTGACTTCGTAATAATCTCCGTAACGGCCATTAGTAACAAGGATGTCATTAACAGGATTAATCCCTTGTTTAACAAGTTGTTTGTACCCTTGAAACTGGAAATAAATGAAGCCGAGCCCAAAAATGAGCGTAGCAGCCATGCCTAATTTAATTTGCCCTTGACGGTCTTTTTTAGCACTTTGAATGGCAAACCAAAAGGTCAAGCTACTCAAGGCAATAAAGAGGGTACTGAGGTAAAACCCTGACGGCATGGAGTATTTTAGCCAAAAGGATTTCCCCATTGATACATAATATCCGGAGGTGAGGCCGGCAAATAGCATAACGATACTGAAGATCCCGACATAGACGAGATTTTTCTTCATTTTCTCTTTGACTTCTGGATTTAGGTCATTATTCATGGCAGTTTATTTAAAATTTCAATAAAATTATCGGTGCGATCAAACACATAAATAAATTGGATGATCGGTAAATAAACAAACGAAGCGAACATGAGTTTACGCGCATCGGCAGTTTCACAACTATGATATAATTTATAAGATAAACAAAAGAACCAAATGCCTAATAAACTGGCGCTTATAAGAGTGATAACGCCGGTCCAACCAAGCAACCAAGGCATGAGGCTAAATGGGATGAGCGCTAGTGAGTAGGCCATAATTTGGAAGCCCGAAGCTTTGCCTTTCCCTTCTTTTGAGGGTAATAAACTAAAACCTGCCTTTTTGTAATCGTCATAGAGAACCCAAGCAATGGCCCAGAAATGTGGAAACTGCCATGTAAATTGAACAAAGAAAAGTACACCAGGAACAAAACCAAAGGCATCGGTTGCAGCAATAGCGCCTAAGAATGGTGGAATAGCTCCAGGAAAGGCCCCTACAAAAACGGCCCAAGGAGTAACCTGCTTCAGTGGCGTGTAGACAAAAACATAACTCAGAAAGGCAAGTAAACCGAGCACGGCACTTTTTAAATTGATAAGCCAGAGTAAATAAGTGCCGAATAAAAGGAACAAAATGACAATTATATAGGCTTCTCTTAGAGACATTTCACCGGTTGGTAGCGGCCTTCTATTGGTGCGGTTCATGATTTTATCTAGGTTGCGTTCCCAGATTTGATTGGCGCCATTAGATGCTCCGGTAACTAGTGTACCGCCAAGCATGAGGTAAGCTATTTCAGTGAGGTCTTTGCCACCTGCAAATAGATATCCGGTGAGTGCAGATAAGATCACTAAGAAAGACAAACGGAACTTGGTGAAGACCAAGTAAGTTTTGAATTTTGATGGCTTTTTTAGTGGCGTTTCAGACATTGCTACAAAATTACGGAATCAGAAGCAAAGGGTTCGAATTATTCTTGGTAATATTCATTTTTAATGAAGTATTCAAGTAGCGCTTCTTTAAGCAGATGTTGTTGCTGTTGATGGTTCAGCGAAGGAAGTTGCTGATTGAGTGTGAAATGTGGCCACAAGTCGGCATCTCTTCCTTCAAAGGTATAATAGCCATACGGCTCAAGGAGTGTGCAAATGGCAATATGCATTAACTCCATTTTTTGCTGTTTAGAAAACGTTTGGTGCCCCATCCCTAATTCATTGACACCTACAAGAAATAAAAAGGCCGACATGTCCATTCCAGGGCCGAAGTCTTTTTCTAGGTGTTTTTGAAGTTTTTGAAAGCGCAATTCAATGTCGTGATCCATGCTGCAAAAATAAGGATAGCTTGTCGATTATTGAGCACAAAAAAAGGGGTTCCTTTTGAGAACCCCTCCTTTTCATCAATCAACTTCTTATTTCTTCACAAATTGCTTAGCGCTGTTACCAGCAGCAGTAGTAATTTGGATAGTGTAAACACCTGCTTTGAGGCTATCTACATTGATTTCTTGAGTTAGACCGTTGCCTGCAATTGTTGCAACTACTTTACCTGTAAGGTCAAGGATGCGGATGCTTTGCATAGCGTCAGTAGCTTTGATAGTCATGATGCTGTTTACTGGGTTAGGGTAGATAGAAACTGAGTTATTCAATTCTTCTACACCAGCCAAGCAATCAGAACAGCTTTCCCAACAAACTTCAGGAACTGTTGCTGTAGCAGTTACTGCATAAGCACGGTTAGTGAAACCACCGTTAGTTACAGTACAAGATTCGCCACCAACAAATTGTTCAGAAACATTCCATCCGTCTACAGTGAATTTGTATTCGATGTTACCTGCAGCAATTGGAGCAGTTACTTCCCATACGTTGTCGTTGTTAGCGTCAGTCATTGGTGTACAAGTACCACACCAGCCGTTAAACGTACCATTTAAGAATACACCAGCTGTAGTAGAACCACCACCTGTTACGTAGTCATTCATGTCCACTTTGAAAGTGATGTCGTTAGTACATACATCACAACTTGCGAAACATACATTTGGTAAATTGATATCACCAGCTACAACGTGGTAACGGTTGTTGAAACCATCGTTAATCGGGTCAATACAAGTTTCAGTTCCAGTGAATTCTTCTTGTGCGTTCCAACCATCAATAGTGAATTTGTATTCGATTGCACCTGGAGCTAAAGGAAGCGTTACTTCCCAGTTACCGTTACCCATGTCTGTCATTGGGTTACAAGTACCACACCAGTTATTAAATGAACCATTTACAAATACACCACCAGTTAAAGAACCAGTGTATTGTGTCATGTCTACACGGAATTTAACTTGGTAATCTTGAACAGCAAGCGGAACAGTTCTGTTGTAAACAAAACGCCACCATCCTGGACCAAAGTTGATATCTAGTGTCATGGTGTTTCCGCCGTTAGAGATAGCTGCGTTGTAAGTAATAGAACTTGCAGCAGCAGCAGGGCTTCCGATTTCAGCACCATTGATAACTTTTGCTAAACCGAGGTGAGCACCCAATCCGTTTACGGTAAGTGTTCCGGCTGTAGCGTCATAAGCATAAGTTGCAGCACCACCAACGTGCGGAGCTACAGGAGCACCACATGCGTCAGGTGAAACACCTTGCCATCCTTCGAGCCAAGTAGCGCCATTCATGTAATGCGTCATGGTTCCGTTAGCTTCAAATTTAACTGAGTCGTCAAAAAGACAAGCACGTGTGGTGACATCACCAGCACCGTTAGACCACCAGCTGATATCGCCAAGGTTAGGACCAACACCGAGTGCACCCGCTTGTGGAGCGAGTTTCCATGTTCCTTCTACCTGAGCGGTAAGGCTTAAAACTGGTGCAAAAAGCAAAAAGTACAGTTTTTTCATGTTGTTAATTTTTAGGGGTTTTAGAGTTTCTAAATTAGAAAGTTTGGGATAAATATAGTAAAAAATACAATAAGCAAGAAAAATCGGGCCTAATACGTTAATAATCAATCGAAATTTATGTCGTTCTCCAATTCAAAAACGAGCTTTCCTTCGCCACAATTTATTTCAAATGTGCCTTTTTCAGCACGCCATTTGCCATCAATTGCAATACGTTTAAGGCTATTCGCATCAAATTTAAAGTACAGTGTTTTATTTTCACCTGGATTTAAGGTTGTTTTAGTAAATCCGATGAGTCTTTTTCCTTCAGGGCTTGTGCTTGCATAAAGATCACTGAGATAAACTGGAACAAGTGTTTTAACCATTTTTTGGTTTGGGTTACTGACTGTTACTGAAATCGTAAAGCTTCCGTCTTTTTCATTCGTGCTTTCAAATTTTGCTTTACCGATTTGCGCATTGTTATACGACAAACCAAAGCCAAAGTCCCACTGCGGGTTGTAGGCCGAAAAGTCACCAGATTTAGAGCGGTCAACGCTGCGCGGATGGTCATAGAATTCAATCACGCCGTCGTAGCGAGGATATGTGTAAGGTAAGTGACCGCTGAAATCTTCTTTACCAGAAAAAAGTTCTGCTATTGCAATTCCACCTTGATCTCCTGGTAAGTAAGCTTGTACAATGGCATCGCAAAGTGGCTCGATGTCGTGAATGATTCTTGGCCTGGCTTCGAGTAACACAAGGACTACTTTTTTATTGGCAGCTTTGGCTAAGCGCACCAATTCTTTTTGTTTGTCGTCGAGTTGTAAACTGCGAATGTCTCCTGGTTTTTCAG
>JBILTD010000142.1:0-4865 GCA_044371695.1 Crocinitomicaceae bacterium
AACTTTCAAAACGATGCAAGCCCGAGCAGGCCTCTGTTGTATAAGGTACAAGAAAAAAAGGGCTAACAAGTAGCCCTTTTCCTAGTAGTAGACAAAAATTGTCTGAGTGGTACGTTTGAATTAATAAGGACAGGAACCTCTTGTGTATATTCCTTTCGGACGTCGACAAAAACTATTAAACTCTTATCAAACTAGAAAATGAAACTGCCTCTCCAAGCAGTACGTCAACTGCTACACACAAGAAGTAACCTGTTTCTCTCCTTATTTCATTAATAAACTTAATGCAAAATTCTGTTGACTAAGTGTCAAATGAACATCATCTTGGATTGGCTGAATATTAGCCCAATTTTTGTGAATATTTAAGTTGTGGTGTCACTAGTTATTCAAAAAAAACCTGCCATTGATCCATTGATAAACCACGTAATACGGAGATTTATGATGTATTTATTGGATGTAATTGGCTTTGATACGGATGTCTCGATCGGAGAAAGGACCCTGTGCAAAGTCAAAGAATTGAAGTATATATTGATCTTTTTTGTTGGCCATACGCTGTGCTTCTCTAAAATCTTGATTGGTTTGTGCCAATTGATCGTAAAAAGCGCGATGCAATTCTATTTCGTCCTGTCCTGCTATTGATTTACCTTCTTGTAGTTCAAGAGAAATCACGAGTTGTTTATCGCCGTTTTCTTCTTCGTGAATGCCAATACAAAAGGAATTAGCGAGCTTAGAAAATAGAGTTGAATTATAAATGGTTTCTTGGATATCTGATGGCCCGATGTTGGCTCCAAAAAAGGATACCGTAGAATCGGCTCTACCATAATGCAACAAAATTGGCAAGTCAGTTTGTGGTTTTACAATTTGTGATCGATCAATGTTTAATTCATCCAAAATTTTATAAAGTTCTTTCATGGACAACACATGTCCGCGGTCGTGCAGGTTGTAACGAATTTTCGGAGCGATATAATCTGGTCGTCCAATTGAGATCACTAATTCGCCATCTGCGGTTGTTTCAATCAAAAAATCAGTTGGATTATACTGAAAGATCATGGGTAAGGCTCCCGGATGTCGAGTAATGCGATTTCTAAGCGCGGCATTTGCACGAATCAACTTTCTTAAGCTAATTGTGAATTCACTTTCTGCAGATATATTCAATTCTAGGTCAGATGCACCGAGCGAACTATAAATCCTTTTAATTCCTTTAGAAACTAAGTAATCTCTCATCCCTTCTGTCATAGATTCACCACCAAAAATGAGTGAAACATTGAGCGAAGGCCAATCTATATCTGCGTCTTCAACGAGTAATTTTAAGAAGGGAGGATAACCCATTATCACATAATGATGATCCGGGCCAAACTGCTTGATGGTGTTTATTATTTTTATTTTATCTGGGCCGAGTGACTTTAACTTCGAAAATGAAACGCAACCCATCGTGATATTTACGCCTGTTGCCCATGGCCCGAGTGCAAATCCGTTTATAATGAATAAAGGTTCTTTTCCCAGCAAATTACGCACGCCAAATTGAATGATCCGGGCATTTCGCTGCCGTTCTTTTTTTCCCCTAGCCCAGTTCGTAGCAGTCCCACTACTACCAGAAGACTCATCAATAATAACATTTTTAGTAGGCATTTTACCGCCGACACATCTTTGGTCAATAGTGTAAACTTTTACATAGTTTTCTTTATCAGTGATAGGAACTTCGTGCATATTGGGTGAAAGTCCGCTGAAGGTCGGTTTTGAAAATCCATGACTGTCTAAAAAAGCTCGATAAGCGGGCACGCGTCTTCTGGCTTTAATAAATTCAGCATAGGCCCGCGATTTTGAATTAAACAGTCGCAAACGGTTGAAGCCCGGAATGTAAAGAAGTGCTATTGTTTGGTTAGAAAACATCAAGGGTTTCCGATAAATTTCGAGTAACCAAGCATAAAAAAGAATAATAAGGTGTCGCATATCCCATTAATTGAAAATAATTTCGTTTGTATTTAAACGGAAACTTCTCACAGGTTCTTTTGAGTATCCTGCTCGAAAGATCATCCAAATTTCTTGTTCATTTTTATGTTGTGAGTCTTTTTGATTTAAACGATTCGAAAATTGCAAATGAGCATTATGATTGGTAATGAGTGAACCAAAGGGGTGTAAGTAAGCTTTATCTTTGGTGAGTAGCAACCAAGTCCGAGCGAACATTTTTCCGGCATTCATCCAGTCTTCCGGGGTTTTGAAATCTCCTTTAAACCAACAAATAGAAGCAGTTCCTTTGAAAGAATCACGGTAATAGTCACTTAACATTTTCTTTTTCAATCCTTTTTCCCAACGCTCGTGGTGCGCAAACACAGCCCGCATTAATTTTCCGGGGAATGCCATGGCTTTGTACCAAAGTCCATCTTTTAATTCTGCAGCATCTTTATCGGTATACCTGAATAAGCGATGTAATTCTTCTCTTCCTTGGGTTGAAGCCAAGTCCTCAAACAAAGTTTGTTGGTTTAGTTCAATGATGAAATCTACAAATTCAGGATCCGAGGAATGAAAAAACTCATGATTATATTTTGCAGCCTCAGCACGAATTACATCAACTGAATTTTGCTTCAATGGAATCCCATTGTAATGAAGTCTGGATGTCCTACGCTCAAGAATTAGAGACGAATTTAGCGTATCTATCGTGTTTGTGGGCACGAGTCTGAGGCTTGCAAATGGCATTGATTCACTTGCTTTTGTATCAATAGGAATAATTGAACCAATTACCTGAATTGTGTAGCCATAAGAATTGGCAACAATAGCTAAATGCTCAATGAACATGGACATAGCAATTGTTACAAAAACGGCATGAGGGTCACCTACGGGAAGTAGTCGTTTGGGATCATAAAATAACGTTGCTTCCGTAGGAGAAATTATCTTGAGTTGGTGGGGTTGTAAGTTGTGAATAGTTGGGCACCATCTTGCAGTTTCAACCAATTGCGGCCAGGTTGGCATATCTTGAAGCCAAGTATTGAACGGAAAGACTTTACCAAATGGTTTTATTAGAAATAAAGCCGATGCCGACAAGCTGGATTTTACAAACCTCCTCCTAGAGTAATCTTTCATTCATTAATTCTTAAGCGCATTTGAAATGTGTATGAAACACATTTGCAGAATGTTAAGCTAAATATACAGAAATTAATCAAAAAAAAGACGACCATTGATCCATTCAGGGTCGAGGGTGGCATGATTACGGCGGTAGAAATTAAGTGCGGTATGGTTCCATTCTAAGACTTGCCAATCCATTCGCTTAACTCCGCGTTCTTTGGCAATACGCACAACCTCATCGAATAGGGCTTGACCAAAACCTTGTTTTCTTTCGGCTTCAATGACATAAAAATCTTCGAGGTACAAACAGCGTCCTTTCCAAGTAGAGTAGGCGGTATAAAAAAGGGCAAAACCAACAACTGCATTCTGTTCGTTTGTCGCGACGATCGCTTCGCAAATTTGATCATGAAAAAGATCATTTTCTAATTGCGCAGGCGTATTGACCACCTGTTCGGGAGCACGTTCGTAAGTAGCGAGCTCTTGAATCAAAGAAAAAATTGCTGGAACATCTGCTGGAGTAGCGCTTCTAACCATCCGTTTTTACTTTAATCCGTTGAGGTCAAAACGCAAGGTGATTCCTGTTTTGAGGTTACCTGTTGGATAACTCAAGGAAACTTTTGGTGTATTGATGAACTGCTCGTAGTAGAAGATGGCGCTGAGGTATTCGTTGAGTTTGTAGTTGGCGTCTAGTTTGAAGCTAACTGTTTTTTGACCAGCAGTTGCCATATTGGTGTTTTCAACCACCTTACGGATTACAGTAGCATTGTCTCTGAATGACAAATTGACATTTATGAGAAGGTCGCTAGCATCAATAGAACGGACAAGTTTGAGCTTCGGCACATTGACAACGGTTCCAATTACTACTTCTTGCCCAAGTGTTTCTGTCACCTGATTGTTATTGAGTGAAAGTGTAGCTTGACGATCCTTCTTGTACTCGAAATTGGTGGTAATATTTTTGTTGCCAATTTTCCATGTAGCCAACATTCCAATAAGTGGTGAAAAACGCTCAGAGATAGTGATGTTTTGAACCTGCATTGGAGAAATGAAGTTGTTATTGATGTCACGTGTATTTGGCATTCCAAATGCATCGAGGCCGGCATTGAGGTTTGTCTGCATGCCATTGACAGATACGGAGGATGAATAACCGTGATTGAGTTTAAAAGATTTCACAATTTCCTTGGTGAATTCAAACTTAGTAAGACCTGAATAGTTGATTGTCCAGTTTGGCAATGGCATGTTGCTCAGTGGATTGATGTTTTTAGAATTAATAGGCGAATTGGTATAGGCCGTTAAGAATGAGCCAATGACGACTTCCTGTTGGGTAGCTGAATAACCATCATAGAAACCATTCGGCAAAGAACTTGCATTGGCATTTCCTGATCCGATGAGTTGTGAAACTTGTTGGCTATTGGCAATCATTTGTTGGAAAATTGGCGAACGGAATGAGCTGTCCATTTTAGCAAAAGCCGTACCCCATGAAATAGTGGTGTAAGTAAGTGTACTACTTTCAAAGCGGCTTTGACTTTCAAAAAGCGAATTAGTTGGGTTCCAACGGAAGAACTCACCGGCCTGTGTGCTGTAATTTCTAGAGGCATTCAAGTTGATGTTGAGGTCTTTGAGCGGCTCCAAGGTTGCCTTTAATTGCAAGTTAGTAGTATGGTTGATCATGAATTGCTTATTCAGATTTTCATTTTGAACCAACCAGTTATTGTCCCGGGCAAATTCACCTACATGGTACCCTGTTTCTTGACCAAAAATGTCATAGGCTTGTTTACCAAACACAAAAGGTGTTAAACCAAAAGTTTGGG
>JBILTD010000019.1:0-14749 GCA_044371695.1 Crocinitomicaceae bacterium
CTGATACACTAAATCTCCATTCCAGGCATTTAAAAATCTGACAAATGGAAACCCAACTTTCTTACTCAATTTAGCCAACTGAACATATACAGAATCTTCGGGGTGTTGCTTGAACTCGCGAATATCCAAATGCACATCAATGAGTCGATCGGTTTGAGCGACAGTATGATATGATAAGCCATCGCGTTTCATGGAAAAATAAAGTGGCGTCTTCTTTTTGACATAACTCTTTAACTTAAAGCCTAAGGAATCGCTGTCATGGGCAAACATGGCTGTTTGTATGTTATAATTGCGCAATTTTGGCCAATTGGCATAAATGACCAAATGCTCGTCTTTAAACTGTTTTTGTTTTAAAAATAATGCCCAATCCTGGTTCAAATCTCCGTAATGAGCCGAGGCCACCTGACTCAGTAAACGATCAAAATGAGCCCCTTGATAAATGAAAGCGTAGTCTTTGCCGTAGTGCAAATATGATTTTTCTTTTTTGATGTAATAAAAGGTGGTGCTTCCAATGACTGAATCTTGTAGTTTGGCGTACTTTCTCAGGCGTTCAATACCTACCTGTACTTTTGAAGAATCGGTCAATTTGATCAAGGCACCCCAGTCGCCATTTTCTTGCGCAAACAAATAAGCGTCTTGCTCTAAATCAAGGCCATATTGTTTACCTTGCCCTAGCAGAAATTCATAGGTAGTGAAATCGCGCATTGACAACTTATTGTACTGCAACAAAGAATTGGTTTCTTTGGCCAGTTCCAAAATATTGGCCTTGGCTAGAAAATCTGCAGTGGGCAAACGGTCGATAAGCCGAGGTGCTTTTGGGACGGAAAACAAAAAGGATTTGACGAACAAAACAAGCGCCAAACCGCCAGCAATCATGATGAGCGTCAGGAACTTCCTGTACATACCTAAGGATTTAAGGTGTAGACCAAATAAAGGGAGTTGATGAGGTCGAGCAAGTGCTTACCTGTTTCTTCTTCACCTTTAAAAGTATAACTCAGGTTAAATGTCGTATGTGCTGCATTTGTTTCAGAGGAAACGAGTTCTAACATGCCTGACTTTCCTTTCAAGGAAGTAATGATTTCGGCATTTTTGGGTGTGAGCAGCTCTGTTGGAAAACGGTTTAATGTACTGCTGATATCAACCTTTCCGTACATAAAGCCACCCTTGCTTGCTTTTTTAGCGGCTTTTTTAGATAGCGCTAACTTTCCGTATCCGTTCGCGTATTGAGTAGCAAAATTAGCATCGTTGGATAAAATAAGTAGGCTACCCGTATTGATGATAAAGAGCGGCGCTGCATCAAGAATGGCATTTTCAAAACGCCAATAATTTTCGTGTTTTTGCATGCGAGAGGTCAAGCGGGCCATGTGTTTTAAAACTAGCTCCGGAATGTCTGCACGTTCAGTAGAAAAACCTAGTGTAAAGACTGGCATTTCTGTTTCGGCATCGGTTTCGCGTTCGCCGTACTCAAAAGTTTCTTCGTCGTAGTAAAACTCAATTTTTTTGGTCTTGATTTTCTCAACCCCGTTGAAAGTACCAAACATACTTCCTTTATAGGTGCTAAATAGTGCGTCTTTATTGACAAATTCATTGAGCAACTCTAGGGTAAGCACGTTCATGGCTATTTGTGCATTCTTTTCATCAGAAAGCAAAGGCAAAAGTACCTTGTATGCCTGTTCGTAGGCTTTTTGCATATTGATGTTATAGGTGAAATAGGCAGAACTACTTGCAGGAATGTATTTTAAGACGTTTTTGTCAAACTTAGCATCGTTCATTTCTGAATAGATACTTCCTAAAGCAGGGCCATATTGGGCCTCTACTGCAAATTCTACGCTGTTATCTTTTAAGAATAAATCACCTAGAATCACATTTCCAGCATAGAGTTCTTGGATGTCTTTGTAAAGCGTAGGTAGAACCGTTTGAAAATACCAAAGACCTTGCGATTTATCTAGGTTTCTGGCATTGTCTAGATAAAATACACCTTCGGCATTATGGGCCAACTGAGCCGTAAAACGGGCGTCTTGCGAACAAAGATTATTGCCCTGAACAAAAATCTGAGCAATCACGCGCTCGAGTTCGGCCTGCTGCAAAATAACTTGAACGCTATCGCGCAATTCATAATAGTTTTTAATGAGCGGGTTTTCGGTTGCTTCAGGGAAAAGACCACTTTGGGTATCATATTCTTGCTCATTGAGCACCTCTTCTTCTTGCTGAACTTCGTCAAAAAAGTCAAAAGGCATTTCGTTTCCGCGGGCATACCAAATGGAATCTGTGACCTGATCGATGAATTCCATGGTGGGTTCAATGCGCAACAAAAGTGCTGTATTGCCTTGAATAAGTAGATTGTTGAAAAAAGTACCGTAGACTTCAAGACCAGAGACATTACTCTCTAGCGTTTGAAAATCATCAAAAACCTCAAATAATTGTTGTTTGTTTCCGACCCCAAAGGTAAAGCCCGTTAATTCCGTTTTTGAAGTCTTGCCGTAAAATAAGTTGAGCCTTTGATTGAAATCTAGGCCTGCATCTTTGAGTGTTTTTCCGGAGGTAGAACCGTCAAATAATTCTTGATGGACGTCTGACATAAACTCGTATTGTACGAGGTCATCCATGGAGATTTTTTGCAAGAGGCTGATGTTGTTGATGCTAAAAACAGTAACAGCATCTGTAGGAATAAGGTGTTCGGACTGGCGCACATTGGTTTGAGCAAAAAATGTGGCAGAGAAAAGGCTTGATAGGCAAACCAAAAAATAATTCTTGAAAACTTGATCCACGTGTATGAATGTTATAGGACGAAGTTAAGCATAATCCTCGAGTATCATCTTGGTGTCAAGACAATTATATTATCAATCAGGGACTGATTTTCTTTCAAAGAAAAAGTATTGGTTCGGACCATAACGGCTTGCTGATTTTTACTCAGGGTACCGAGTTTATTTTCAAAGCGCACGACGGGTCTTTCAAAACGTGCAATGGAGGTATAAACTCCTTCTTTGAGTAGCGCTTCGTCTTCAAATTTATAGGACTTGATTTGCTCAGCTACATAACCAGGAATACTGCGCTTGAGCGTGGTGCCGTCCCAACTTAGCCAATTTTCTTCTTGCTGTAAATTGACCTTGTCTTTGCTAATTTGCTCGATGCTGCGCTTGATGCCATCTTGCAGGAGCTTAACATTGGTGAAATCACAGCTCAGTTTGAAAATAAAATCGGTGTAATTTTCCTCCATTAAAACATTACTGATACCGGGTTGCGCATCCAAAATTTTGACAAACTCTTTGATTTTGGCTGAAATCTGTTCAATGGAGGGAACGGGCTTGCCTTGCAAACTATCTAGCGCTAAAATAGAGTTGACTTTTACTTTGCTCGCACTTAAGTTGATTTTGTATTTCAAACTCCCTGAACCATCGTTATTGAGGGTGAGGTCATCTGAAATTTCAATGCATGATGCAAAAAGAAAGAGCAAGCAACAAGTGAGTATAAATTTCATGGGGCTACGTGTACAATAGTGGTGCCAAAATTAATCAAATAAGCCCTTTTGAATACCCAATGGATTCTCAAATTTGGCGCTCACGTCAGAAATATTGGCATTCGAGCTCAAAATGATGCGCTTGTCTATCTCCCAGGCTTCGAGCTGTATATCAGATCGGTCTGCTATTTGATCCAAATGCAGTGCGCCATTCATCCAAGAATTTTCTTCTTGAGCACTTAATATCAAGGGCATGCGCTTCTTGGAATTATGAATTTCAGCCATGATTGTATTGGCTTCAGTAGTTAAAATGGTAAATGTTTTTTCGTGCGCTCCGGTGGATGGATTGAGCCAAGTGTCATAAATACCTGCAATGGAAAAAACTGGCTGTTCAATAGCTTTAATAAAATAGGGAATCTTGAGCTTTCCTTGGGTTTGCCATTCAAAAAAACCCGAAGAAGGTACCAAACAGCGCTTGCTCGAAACCAAGTGTTTGAACGAGGCTTTCTCGGTGCAGGTTTCTATTCTTGCATTAAGCGTTTTGCTGGCAAATTCCATCCAATTACCCCCTTTATACCATTGGGGCAAAAGACCCCAGCGCATTTGCTGTAAAACCTCATCATTGGTGACAATATGCCATTGCGGAAAATGAAAACCCGACGCAAAAAAATAAGGCAACTCAGGTGCTGATACTGGTTTTAACTTTTGATAGCGCTCGGCAAGTTGTTGGGTAGATGAAGTAGATGAATTACTGTAGCACATTTTCAAATTTAAAAAAAGAAAGCCACCCGAAGGTGGCTCTATATAGACATTTCTCGCTATCCGAATGAATCGGGAAGAAAGAAACGGTAAAGAGCCCGAAGGCTCTTGAATCCTTACATCATGCCTGGCATTCCGCCTCCCATTCCTGTCATTGCAGCAGCTGGATTTGCTTCTTCAGGCTCATCGGCGATAACACACTCAGTCGTAAGTAACATCGCAGCAATCGAAGATGCGTTCTCTACTGCAATACGGGTTACTTTAGTTGGGTCAATGACACCAGATTTGTAGAGCGGTTCGAAAACATCGGTGCGGGCGTTGTAACCAAAGTCTGCTTTGCCTTCGCGTACTTTTTGAACGATCACTGCGCCTTCACCACCAGCGTTGGCAATGATCTGACGCAATGGCTCTTCAGCTGCGCGTTTCACAATCTGAATACCGGTCATTTCGTCTTCGTTGGCACCTTTTAATTTGTCAAGGGTTTCAATCGCACGAATGAGGGCAACACCTCCACCAGGTACAATTCCTTCTTCAACCGCAGCACGAGTTGCAGCTAGAGCGTCATCTACGCGGTCTTTCTTTTCTTTCATTTCAACTTCGGTTGGTGCTCCTACATAAAGTACAGCCACACCGCCTGCAAGTTTCGCTAAACGCTCTTGTAATTTCTCGCGATCGTAGTCAGAGGTAGTTTGCTCAATTTGCGCACGAATTTGACCAACACGCGCTTGGATATCGGCTTTTTTACCTTTACCGTTCACGATTGTTGTGTTGTCTTTGTCGATGTCAATTTTTTGTGCTGAACCAAGCATGTCTAGCGTTACATTTTCTAGAGTCATGCCGCGCTCTTCTGAGATGACAGTACCACCAGTAAGAATAGCGATGTCCTCAAGCATTGCCTTGCGACGATCGCCAAAGCCAGGAGCCTTAACAGCTGCTACTTTCAATGAGCCACGCAAACGGTTTACAACAAGTGTTCCGAGCGCCTCACCGTCAACGTCTTCAGCAATAATAAGTAAAGACTTCCCTGACTGAACCACTGGCTCGAGAATTGGAAGTAATTCTTTCATGCTAGAAATCTTTTTCTCAGAGATAAGAATCAAAGGATTCTCCATTTCTGTGATCATTTTCTCGGCATTGGTTACGAAATAAGGTGATAAATAACCGCGATCAAACTGCATACCTTCTACTGTTTTAACTTCAGTTTCGGTTCCTTTTGCTTCTTCTACGGTAATTACGCCATCGTTACCCACAACTTTCATGGCCTCAGCAATGAGCTTACCAATGGTTTCGTCGTTGTTGGCTGAAATAGTTGCAATTTGTTCAATTTTACTGATGTCGTTACCCACTTGCTTAGAAAGCTTTTTGAGGTTTGCAACAACTTCTTGTACTGCTTTATCAATACCGCGCTTGAGGTCCATTGGATTGGCACCTGCAGCGACATTTTTGAGACCCGCCGTAACAATAGCCTGAGCTAAAACTGTAGCTGTTGTAGTTCCGTCTCCGGCGATATCGGCCGTTTTTGAAGCTACTTCTTTTACCATTTGAGCACCCATATTTTCAATTGGGTCTTTGAGTTCGATTTCTTTAGCAACACTCACACCATCTTTAGTAACGTGTGGCGCACCAAACTTTTTACCAATGACGACATTGCGACCTTTTGGTCCAAGCGTCACTTTTACTGCATTTGCCAATGCATCAACACCTCTTTTTAATTTCTCACGAGCTTCTACGTCGAAATAAATTTCTTTTGCCATTTTTTCGTTGATTTTAAATTAGAAAATACCGTAAATGTCTGACTCTCTCATGATGAGATAAGTACTGCCATCAATTTTAATTTCAGTGCCTGCATACTGACCATAAAGTACGGAGTCACCAACTTTTACTGACATTGGCTCATCTTTTTTACCGGATCCAGCTGCTATTACAGTTCCACGCAATGGTTTTTCTTTTGCAGTATCCGGAATGATGATTCCACTTGCTGTTTTTTGCTCTGCTGGCGCAGGTTCTACCAGAACTCTGTCTGCCAAAGGTTTGAAATTTACTGACATGAAATATTAAAATTTAGTTGTGTCCTCTACTTCGAAAAACATGCCAAGCGCGTTTTCATAAATTTTCAAGACATTTTTTCATTGAAGGACAAAAAAAATGTCAGTATGGGTGACATACTGACATTTTCGAATATCGTTAAACGACTACTTATTGACCTTGACCTTGGCTTTGACCCTGACCCTGACCTTGCATAGGCGCTTGTTGTTGCTGTTGTTGCGGCTGCATTTGTTTAGGAGCCTTTGGTTGGCTTAAGCTAATGCCTAAACTAAATACAAGAATAGCAGCTGCTAAACCCCACGTGAGTTTGTCGATGAGCTCATTGGTGCGTTGAACGCCACCTAGCTGACTTGCACCACCGAAATCAGCACTGAGGCCTCCTCCTTTTGGATTTTGAACATAAACTACTAAGATGAGTAACGCACTGGCTACTATAACTAAAAATGAAAGGATTCCTGTCATGACGTTGAATTCAGGTTTTTCTTTAGAATTTTGATTTGATTTGCAAAGAAACTCTTTTTTTCTGGATTAAGCAAAATTAATTGCTCATAAACCGAGATCGCTTTGGCAACTGCACCTTGCATCGCATAGATTTTTGCTAATGTTTCAGACACTGGGATCTGACTTGAACTTAAGCTCTCTTTCGCTTTTTTTGCTGGAGAATAAAAATCTTTTTTGGGCTTCTCTATCTCGAGATATTGAGGAGACGATTCTTGTGAATCGGTTTTTTCACCAAAATGCAGCCATTGATTAAATGACTGAACTGGCACCGCAGCTTCAGTTTGTAAAGAATTGATTGATTCCTCATTTGAAGCAGCAATTTCGTCCATTCCCTCTTCAGAAGTAGACTGTTCATCGTTTGATTGTTGCTCATCTTGTTCTTGATCAGCTAGCGCAACAAGTTCATCTTTGTAAGTCAAGTCGACATATGCCGCACTGATCATGTTGGCCCGCAAAAGCTGATCGAGTTCGTCTGGTTTTTGGCTACGTTCTTCATCCTGATTTTTAGAATCTTCTGAGGTCTTAGCTTCAATTGAATCTTTTATTTCCTCCTCGATCTGCTCGTCGCTTATTTCTTCAACTGAATCGGCTGTTTTTTCTTCGATTGGAGCTTGTAGTTGAACTTCGTTGTCTTTTTCAGAGTGAACTTCTGACGTTTCCTCAAACTGATTTTCAATCTTTTCTTCGCGTACCTCTTCAATTTGCTGCGCTACTTCATGAAGCAAATGAAACAGCACTTCTCGGTTTGGGATAGAAAAAGCCTTTTGATCAAGTGCTGTAGCTAAACGCACATCTTGACTATTAGCTAAAGATTTTAAATAGAGAATAGAGAAACTAGTGGCGTAAGGATAAGCTGCCTCCAACTGGGCAAGATCGGTCAGGTAAGCTGCAGAACAGTTTGAGGAATCTTGAATTTGGATATGAAGTTGCTCTTTAGTTAACACAGGTCTAAATTACCAATTACTATACAACTTATTGATTAAATCTTGGACCATTTGCGCGGCAATCTCGTCAAAGAGTTTCTTCTCGACATCGGCTAAATTGGTAGAAGCAGAAAAATCTGCAAAACGCGTCGTACTAAATTGCCAGACTTCTTCTTTGGGTGCTTTAATATTGATTTTCATTTGAAGTGTCATGGTAAGACGGTTGCTTGAAGCTTCATCGGCGCCTTGAATAGCTAAGGGCTGTACCTGATAAGCTGTAATGGCACCTTCCATATTGATTTCGCCTTTACCAAAACTTGTATTAAGCAAAAGGCGGGTATTATTTTGAACGCCGTCTTTAAGTTGCTCAGTGAGCAATGCACCAAATGAAAGCGGACAGTTAGGTGCAGTATTTTCCAAATTTTGAATACTGAATGTTTTCCATTCTTCAGGCATACCTCCTTTGTCCACAAAAGAAAAACTTTCAGGCCAACATGCACTCAGCGAGCACCAAAGCATACCGATATAGAGTAAATACTTATTCACCTAATTGAAATTCTTTGATTTTTCGGTAGAGTGTGCGTTCTGAAATTCCGAGCTCGAGTGCTGCATATTTTCTCTTGCCTTTGTGTTTTTCAAGGGCTTTGGCTATCAGTTCTTTTTCTCGGTCTTCCAAGCTTAAAGATTCTTCTAATTCGATGTGTTCTTCAAATTCTTCGTGGGCTTCGTGGGCTTTACTCGGTAATTCAACCTGCACCGGAGCAACTGGCAACATGCGTGTGGGTAAGCTCGGACTTTCTTCATAAACCTCTTGGTAGATGCGATTGACCACAGCAGACTGATCTGCATTTAAGGCAATTTCATGATTGGATCCAGCAAGGTCAAGTACTAACTTTTTAAGTTCTGTAAGGTCCTTTTTCATGTCGAATAAGAACTTATACATCAATTCTCGTTCGGAAATAGACTCTTTCGAGTTGTCATTGATGCTGAGACTCTGAGCTTTGTCTGCGACAGGCAAAAGGTAATTTTGCAAAGTGAATTCATCGATCTCACGAGCTGTTTCAATGACCGATAATTGTTCCACCATGTTTTTAAGCTGCCTGATGTTTCCTGGCCACGGATATTGCTGTAATAAAATGACGGCGTCTTCGGTAAGTTTAATAGCCGGCATGCGGTATTTTTCAGCAAAATCATTGGCGAATTTTCTGAAAAGCAAATGGATGTCCTCGGACCTTTGTCTGAGAGCGGGTAAGCTAATTGGAACCGTACTGAGGCGATAATAGAGGTCTTCACGGAATTTGCCAGATTGAATGGCGGCCTGCATGTTTTCATTGGTTGCTGCCACTACCCTTACATTCGTTTTTAAGGGTTTTGAAGAACCTACACGAATGTATTCGCCGGTTTCAAGGACACGCAACAAGCGCACTTGTGTTTGCATCGGTAATTCGGCGACCTCATCTAAAAAAATGGTACCGCCATTGGCGACCTCAAAGTAACCTTGTCTGCTGCCTTGCGCACCAGTGAATGATCCTTTTTCGTGGCCAAATAACTCAGAATCTATGGTGCCTTCAGGGATAGCACCGCAATTCACGGCAATGTACTCACCATGTTTTCTTGAGCTGAGTTGATGAATGACTTGTGGGATAATTTCTTTACCCGTTCCACTCTCTCCGGTTACAAGCACAGAAATATCGGTAGGTGCTACTTGCATCGCTATTTCAAGAGCCCTGTTTAACAAGGGCGCTGACCCGATGATCCCAAAACGCTGTTTTACTTGTAAAAGATTCATGGCTTCAAATTGAGCGTACTATTTTTACAATTTATTTAGAGCAACTCACCAATTAGTGTTGCAGAAGTACAGTCTGTAATTTTCACTTCTACATAATTGCCTTTTTCTAAATCTCCTTTCGGGAAAACAACCATTACATTGGTTCCTGTTCGGCCACACAAATGTGCTTCTGAGCGTTTTGAAGGCCCTTCGATAAGTACTTTCTGCGTAGTGCCAACAAGACGCTGATTAGAAGCCAATGAATGCTTTAATTGCTTATCAATGATTTCATTTAAACGACGACCTTTCACCTCTTCAGGAACGTCATCGGCAAAGCGTCGTTCGGCCAAAGTTTTTGGTCTTTCAGAATATTTGAACATGTAAGCAAAATCGTAATGAACGATGTCCATAAGACTGAGGGTCTCTTGGTGTTCTTCTTCAGTCTCGCCACAGAAACCAGTAATGATATCTGTTGAAATGGCACAACCCGGCACAATACGACGAATACTTTCTATTCTTTCCAAATACCATTCTCGTGAATAGCCACGGTTCATGCGGTAAAGTACGTCTGTGTTACCCGACTGAACAGGCAAGTGGATATACGGACAAATGTTTTCGTACTTGGCCATCACTTCGAGCACATCGTTGGTCATGTCTTTAGGATGTGAAGTACTGAAGCGGACACGCAATAACGGAGAAACCAAAGCCACCATTTCCATTAGTTGAGCAAAATTAGTGGTTGGCTCTTCAGCATTTTTCACTTCTCCCTTTGCACTGAGGTTCCAGCGGTATGAATCTACATTTTGCCCAAGAAGGGTTACTTCGCGGTAACCTTTGTCAAAAAGATCTTGGCACTCGGCCACAATAGTTTTCGGATCGCGTGAACGTTCACGACCACGCGTAAACGGAACCACGCAAAACGAACACATGTTGTCACAGCCACGCATGATGGTTACAAAAGCAGAAATTCCACCTTGATCAAGGCGAACAGGAGCGATATCTGCGTAGGTTTCATCGCGCGACAAAAGAACATTCACCGCTTTTTGACCTGTCCCTACTTCTTCGATGAGGTTTGGAAGATCGCGGTAAGCATCTGGGCCAGCCACGAGGTCAACTAGTTTTTCTTCGTCTAGTAAGTTCTTTTTGAGGCGCTCGGCCATGCAACCAAGAATACCTACAACCAACTCAGGATTGCGATCTTTTTTGATTTTAAATTCGGTGAGGCGATTGCGAACGCGTTGCTCTGCATTCTCTCTGATAGAGCATGTGTTAAGTAGAATAACGTCGGCTTCTTCAATGTTTCTAGTGGTTTGGAAACCATCTTGTGCTAAAATTGACGCGACGACCTCGCTGTCTGAAAAATTCATCTGACAGCCGTAGCTTTCTAAATATAATTTTTTAGAGGCTTGTTCGCCTTGTTGCTCTATTACAAGGGCCGTTCCTTGCAATGCTTCGTCTATTACTTTATTTCCTGACTCCATGTTCTGTTCTGAATTGCAAAAATAGGGCAAATTCAAGATACTGACAAATTGTCATGATTGAACCTACTATTGTTTATTAAAATATTTAACCATAGGTTAAGTAAATTTCTCAGATAAAATTGCAACAAACATCTTGCTGTTTGCTGTGTTTTACTTTTACATTTGTCACCAAAATCTCCTTATGGCTAAGAATCTTGTTATCGTCGAGTCCCCTGCAAAAGCGAAAACCATTGAAGGTTATCTCGGTAAAGACTACATAGTGAAATCAAGTTTTGGACACGTCCGAGACCTCGCTAAAAAAGGCTTAGCTATTGACATCGATGCAAAATTTGCACCCAATTACGAGGTGAGCCCAGACAAAAAACAACTGGTTGCAGAACTCAAAAAATTAGCGAAAGAAGCGGATACGGTTTGGCTCGCTACCGATGAGGACCGCGAAGGAGAAGCCATTTCTTGGCACCTATATGAAACCCTTGGTCTAGAGAAAAAAGACACCAAAAGAATCACGTTTAACGAAATCACAAAGGTTGCGGTTACTCGGGCTATAGAACGTCCAAGAAGTATTAATCGCGAACTAGTAGATGCCCAGCAAGCCCGACGCGTACTTGATAGAATTGTCGGTTTTGAACTCTCTCCAGTACTTTGGAAAAAAGTCAGACCTAGCTTATCTGCTGGTCGCGTTCAGTCTGTCGCCGTCAGATTAATCGTAGAACGCGAACGCGAAATTGAGAAATTTAACACGGAAAGCTTTTACAAGGTTCAGGCCGAATTTGCAACCTCTGATGGGTTGTTAAAAGCAGAACTCAATCAGCAACTTCAGGAAAAGTCGGCTGCGGCACAAGTTTTAGAACAAGCCAAAACTGCTGATTTCTACGTAGAAGATGTACAACAAAAACCAGCTACCAAAAGCCCTGCCGCACCGTTCACAACTTCAACCCTACAACAAGAGGCAAGCATGAAACTTGGTTTTTCGGTAACCAAAACCATGAGTGTTGCCCAGCGACTGTACGAGTCAGGAAACATCACCTACATGAGAACTGACTCCGTGAATCTTTCTGAAACAGCTATTGCTGCTGCTCAAGAAGCTATTACGTCTCAATTTGGCGCCAACTATTCAAAACCAACCAAATACAGTACAAAAAGCTCGGGTGCACAAGAGGCCCACGAAGCCATCAGACCTACTGATTTCACCAAGCCAAGCATTTCAGCAGAAAGAGACGAAGTGAGACTCTATGAATTGATTTGGAAACGCGCCATTGCCAGTCAAATGGCACACGCTCAACTTGAAAGAACTACTATTAAAATTGGTGGACTCAATCAAGCGCAGTATTTTCAAGCCAAAGGCGAGGTCATCATCTTCGACGGCTTCTTGAAAGTTTATTTGGCAAGCAACCTCGACGATGATACTGAAGAAAATGCAGAAACAGAAGGTTTATTGCCAAGAGTTCAAGTGAATGAAAAACTGAAACTTCAAAATGCTTTAGCCACAGAACGTTTTAGCCGAGCGCCTTCTCGCTATGTAGAAGCAACTTTGGTTAAAAAATTAGAAGAACTTGGCATCGGTCGACCATCTACTTATGCGCCAACTATTTCCACGATTCAAAAAAGAAACTACGTCGAAAAAAAGGAACGCGAAGGTGCACTGCGCAATTACGCACAACTCGAATTAAAAGCAGGTCAGATTACCGAGCAAACAAAATCTGAAACGACCGGAAAAGAGCGCAATAAACTTTCTCCAACCGACATTGGCATTGTGGTAACTGACTTTTTAGTCGAAAATTTTGAGCAAATTTTAGATTATCAATTTACAGCAAAAGTTGAGGCTGAATTCGATGAAATCGCACAAGGAAACCTCAACTGGACCGATATGCTGCAATCATTCTACGGGCCTTTCCACAACCATGTAGAACAGACACTTGAACACTCAGAAAGAGCAACCGGTGAACGCGAACTTGGCATCGATCCTAAGTCACAAAGAAGAGTCATTGCAAGAATTGGTCGTTTTGGTCCTATGATTCAAATTGGCGACGAAAAAGCAGATGGACTCAAACCACAATTCGCCTCTTTACAGGGCAACCAATCTATCAATAACATTACCCTAGAAGAAGCGCTCAAATTATTTGATTTACCAAGAGTTTTAGGTGAGCACAACGGCGAAGCTGTGAAGGTCAATATCGGCAGATTCGGCCCTTATGTGCAAGTAGGCAAGCGTTTTAGCTCGATTCCGAAAGACGAAGATCCACTCTCAATGAGTTTAGAACGTGCCATTGAATTAGACACACTTAAACTCGAAGAAGCGGCAAAGGCCTTGATCAAAACTTTTGATGACAGACCTGATGTGCAATTATTGAATGGCCGCTATGGTGCCTATTTAAAAATTGGCAAAGACAACTTCAAACTTCCGAAAGATTCACAACCTGAAGAATTGACATTAGAAGCTTGTCTGGAAATTGCAGCTAACCAAGGAACAAAAACTTCAAAAAAGCGTCCAGTTCGAAAAAAATAACTATTATTGATTGAAAAATCATATGAACGGAAGCGTTAATAAAGTAATTCTCATCGGCAATCTAGGCAAAGATCCAGATGTGCGTCGTCTTGAAAATGGCTCTATAGTTGCGTCATTTCCACTTGCTACTTCTGAAATTTACACCGACAAACAAAGCGGTGAAAAAAAAGAAAACACTGACTGGCACGACATCGTATTGTGGAGAGGCCTCGCTGAAGTTGCTGAAAAATACCTGCGTAAAGGAACCAAAATTTACGTAGAGGGCAAACTCAAAAAAAGATCTTGGACAGACAAAGAAGGCCATCAGCGCTATGCAACTGAAGTTGTTGGCGATGACCTCACTATTTTAACGCGCCCAGACAACCCGGAACGAGCCAACCCTTATGGGAATGAAGGAAAACCAAATTCACCTTCACCGATGAGTGGCTTAGCTAGTGAACCCGGAGATGATTTACCATTTTAAGTCATGACAAACACAGTAGAACCTCCCAGTCTTCTCGCATCGTTAAATACAACCGAAGCTGGTTTTAGCGATGCAACCCTCGTTTACCTTCTTATCATTTTAGTACTCTTGGCCCTTTCGGCCTTGACCTCTAGTTCCGAGAGCGCATTTTTCTCTTTGAAACCAAGTGACAACGCAAGCATTAAAAATTCCAACAATGCGCGGGCAAAAATGATTCTAAAGCTTTTGGCCAAACCCCAAGAATTACTTGCAACACTTCTGATATTCAACAATTTTGTGAATGTCGGTATTGTCATCCTCTCCTCTTTTGTACTCAACGATATTTATCCTGTCAAAGAAGGTCAAGAATTGCTGCGTTTATTAGTGGAGGTAGTAGGTATCACACTTGTTTTATTACTTTTTGGTGAAGTAATTCCAAAAATTTTTGCCAATAGAAACGCACTTGCAGTCAGCACCTGGATGTCGTATCCAATGCACTTTTTAAACCGAATCCCACCGCTATCCTGGCTCAAATCAGCACTCGTTTGGGGAACAAATTTCATTCAAAAACTCGGACAAAAAGGCACCACCCTCGATCAAAATGAACTCGAACAGGCCTTGGCGCTTACCAAACAAGAAAACGGCTCCGAAGAAGAGCACAAGATTCTCGAAGGCATTGTAAAGTTTGGAAAGACCGAAGCCTCCGAAATCATGACCCCACGTGTAGAGGTGGAAGATATTGATGCAGAAAGCGATTTTCACGAAGTCTTGAAAAAAATCATTGATGTCGGATTTTCCAGAATGCCGATTTTTTCAGAAAGCCCGGATAACATTATCGGGATTCTTTACATCAAAGACCTACTCAA
>JBILTD010000020.1:0-14690 GCA_044371695.1 Crocinitomicaceae bacterium
ACCATCAAATTGTTGACCTATAAAGATGGAGCTACCCAAACCATATAGGAACAAAGAGATAACAAGGATAACCAAGAATGCAATTTGAATTTTTAATGACAAGCTCCATTCCCGACCCATCAAAAATCCTTGACCGCTAATAAAATTCATGGCGATGGTAAGCCCTCCCCAAAAAACAAATATGAAGGCAAAACTTGTAATGAGATTCAGCCATGCGCTTTGTTTGGTCGCGATAAAAATAGCAGAACCCTCACCACTTAAAAAGACGGTGTGCTCATATCCGCGAAAGGAAAAGTGCTGTTGCTTGAGTAGCGATTTAGGAAAAGACTGAAGTGTATTTGGGAAATTGAAGTCGCCGGTTTGATGAATAAGCCGCTCTTCTGCATATTTGCCGATTGAATATTTTTCCAGACTTTTTGAAATGCCTGCTTGGTCTGATATCAAAAGCCGCGGAAAGCCCATTTCTTCGGGAATGCGTTTGGAAATGAGGGTGAGCACTAAGATTTTTTGCTGAGCTAACGGAAGTAAAACAACATAACTGAGACCCTGTTCTTCATGTGGCATGAAGTAGATATTTGCCTCAATTTCTGACGGTGCACCGTGTACTTTGACGAGGTCTGTTAGTTTTTCAAACCGAAGGGTATCGATTCCAAAACAGGGTTTCCCATTTACATCAAATAGATCAGATTCAACCTCAAAACCGTCCCAAACACCTTGGAAAAATTTTTGATTTAAGATGTGTTCAAAGCTTACTTTGGTAAGTTGTTTCTTAAGGCTATCAAAAGAGCTGAGCAACCATTTTTCTTTCAAGATTTCCGGCTTGATTTGAGCGAAAGACAATTCAAGGTTGATATTTCGTTCCAAAGAAAGTTGCTGGGCAAATAAGCGTCTATTTTCTAGTTCTTTTTGTTTCACCAATTGTTGTAGATGCAAACTCAGAAAAAAAGAAAACAAACTGAGCATAAGTAATTGTCTGCTTAATCGTATCCAAGAGAATTCGGAACGCTTGCCTAATATCAAGTTGAGACTAATCGTAATGATGGGTAGTAGATTAAACCAATTGCGGTCAAAGGCATAAAGCAATATAAAGGGAATGAAAAGGATCCCTAAAATTATCCAGCGGTTTTTCGGTTCATCTTTTAAAATTTGAAAGGGGAGCGAAACGAGTAAGATGCGTTGAAATTGGTAAAAGTAAAAGCCGATGAGGCCAAAAAAAACAAACGTACTGAGCCGTAATTCAAACAAGTGCTCGAAATTGACAGGAATATTTGAATGCTCTAGTACGAGGTCAATCTGTCCAATGATCCACAACCAAAATAGGAAGGGCAGCCCTCTAAGCAAGGATTTGAAGATGATATTTGATGAATTTCTTATTAATTCAATGATAAGTTGCCAACCAAAGCCAACAAATAAACCATTGATGATAAATTCGAAAAAATTTGGAGTCCATTCATCATAGGCAAAAAAGCTGGCAGAAAACCAATCAGAGTCCAGTAAATGCTGTGGCCAACCCACTTCGTAAAGTAAAATCCGACTAGCCAACAAAAGCAAAAGAATAACACCTGTGCCCCATGCTTGTCCGCGATAGTTTCTAAAAAGATTAAATAAAATCAAGCACAAGCCTAACAAAAGTAATAGTGGAGCCAAGAGAAGCGGCGCTGATGCTTCAATACCATTACTAATCGGCATTACGTAGCAAATTGTCTTCCCGTTTTTGTCGTGGAGCGCATCTTTTGCAGTTCCAGTAAGCTGGATCTGAAATGGAATGGCCCAAAAAGATGGATTGCTAGCCTTGAGGTAATCGTTTTGAAGTTCGTAGGTGTTTTGTAAACAAAAACTAACACAATAAGTAATTTGACCTTTTTTCTTGGTCGTGGAATAATACCAGCCATTTTTGAGTTTAATGAGTCCGTCCCCTGGGAAAATAGCAGTTTGATATCGCCCTACAGGAAGCTGATTATTGCGCCAACCAAAGAGCCGATCCCCTTCAAAAATATGATAATACAAATCCTGATCAAGGCTCAGTTTTTGCTTTTTCTGTAATTGTAAATGCAAGCGCGAGGCGCCAATTTCAGCTTTTTTTTCTAATGCACTGAATTGTTGCTGAATGAGGTCTTTTTGAAAATGATCTACTGAGCTTAGCCCAAGAATTAAAAGCGCGCTCAAAATTAAACCTATTCCGATGAGGCCTAATTTCCAAGGAAGCAATTTTTTTAGTTGGGTTTTCATTGAATAAAGCGCGTAGGCAACAAGTTACGCAGTTCTTTAGTCAAAAGCAAAAAGTCTTCTTCAGCACGATGGTCATTTCTGTAGATGAAATGTGCGTTTTCTTTGTAGGGCTCTATGAATTGTTCATAACATGGGAGCACATGGTTGTCCCATTGGTAGATGATTTCAGAACGCTTATAGCCACGCGTTTCTTGGTCGCGGTAAATGCGGCGGTCTAGTTGAATGGCATGATCAACATCGACGTAAATGCTGAAGTCTAGTTGTTGAAAAACACTCGGATAGTGCAACGTAAACAGCCCCTCAACAATAATAATATCACTAGGTTGAATGGTGAGCAGAACACTTTTATTACCCTGAACATTGAAAAAATATTCCCGAACTTCTATAGGTTCTCCGGCAACAAGTGTTTGTAAATCAGCAGCTAATTTTTCGTGATCGAGTGCTGAGGGCAAGTCAAAATTGACAATCCCGTTGCTGTCTTTTTGTTGTTGCTCTAAAGGCAAGTAGTAATTGTCCATTGAAAAAACAGACGAACTACAACCGTCAAGAGATTCAGAAATGCGCTTGAGAAGGGTGGTTTTACCGGCCCCGCTACCACCACAAATTCCGATGACAAATGGTTTAGACATAAAACAAAGATACAACTTGTGACTTAGTTTTTTCGTCTTACGGATGGTCGCATCGACTAAAAAGTACTATTTTCGAATGCTTGCTTAAAATACAGCTCTTATGAAATTATTTTACTCCTTATTATTACTGCTTTCTCCTTCTATTTTTTTCGCTCAAATTCAAGGAAATGGAGGCCTACCGTTATCTATTAAACAAACGATAGATCAAAAAACCATCCAAGAATGGACTTTTGCTAAGCCAAATATTGCAGCTTTACAAGCAGAAGACGCTTTGGTAGATGACCAAGGCATTGCACCTTGGCGCTTCGGTTACAACAATTACACAAGTTTAAACACCTCCAATGCGGGTACATGGTATGACTTGCCAAATGGCGCAAAATTGTGGTTACTCAAACTAAATTGTCAAGGCGCGCTCACCGTTAACCTTACTTTTGAAAACACAAGTATTCCGGCAGGAAATCAACTTTTTGCTTACAACCCAAGCAAAGATTTCATTCTTGGCGCTTTTACTCAAGAACACATTTACGATGGCCAATTAGGGACAGAACTCATTCCTGGCGAGGTCGCGATTCTTGAGTATTACGTAGCACCAAACAACGAAATTGGCAATATTGGCCTCAGCATTGTAACGCACGGCTACCGCACCGCTAATGAGTTTGTAGAAAAGGCTTTTGGAAGTTCTGGAAGTTGCAATATGAATGTCAATTGTAACGACGGTTTGCCATGGACACAGCAGCGCAATAGTGCCGTTATGTTGGTTTCTGGGAGTAGCGGGTTTTGCTCAGGCGCACTTATTAATAATACACTCAATGACGGCAAGCCTTATGTATTAACTGCAAATCACTGTTACAGTAATCCGGCTAACTGGATTTTCCGTTTCAACTGGCAGGCCACTGGCTGTACTAACCCGGCATCGTCACCAAGTTTTCAGTCTTTGAGTGGTGCGGTTTTAAGGTCTCGCAGAACACCCACAGATTTTTGTTTAGTGGAAATTACTGGTGGCTTGGTCAACGGTAGTGTTCCTCTAGACTACAACCCATATTTTTCTGGTTGGGATAACTCGGGTACAATTCCAACATCGGCCGTTTCCATTCACCACCCGTCTGGAGACATCAAAAAAATTGCCTTTGACGACAACCCACTTACGATTTCTCAAGGAATGGGCTCCACTGAAGCCAATTCAACTTGGACTTTACAATGGGATCGCAATACCACTACAGAAGGCGGCTCTTCTGGCTCACCATTATTTGACCAAAATCACCGCATTATCGGACAGCTTTGGGGCGGTGGTGCTTCTTGTCAAAATCAAACGGCCCCAGACTACTATGGCCGTGTTGCCAATTCTTGGGAACCTGCTGGCAGCAACAGCACAAACCAACTTAAGTTTTGGTTGGACCCTAATGCTTCGGGAGCAGCATTCATTGATGGTTATGATCCAAACAATGCAACTGTAGTAGCACTTGACGCTGCACTCTCTGCACCACTTTTGTCGGCATTAGAGCTTTGTGGTAACAATTATGAACCAACGGTTTCAATCATGAATATTGGCTCTACAACTATTACAAGTGCTCAAATTACTTATCAGATTGACAACGGAACGGCTCAGCAATATAATTGGTCTGGAAGTTTAGCACAGTGGCAAGCTCAAACCATAACATTGCCTATAGTACAGCTTACTCCTGGTTCCCATACATTTAGTGCGTCTGTAAGCAATCCTAATCAAGCACTTGATGAAAATGCTAATAATAATAACACAGCAGTAACCATCGATGTGCTGGCTGTTCCTGAAACAATTGACACCATTCATGTTGCCTTAACTACTGATGATTACGCCAATGAAACTTATATGGAACTTGTTAATAGCAACGGAGTTGTAGTATGGTCTGAAGGCAATGAAAATGTATCGGGGAACTTTGGCACCGGAGCTTTCCCTGCTCCAAATGACGCAACCAATCCACTGCAAAACAATACAGCATATAATTATTCGCTGGCGCTAACAGCAATCGATTGCTACACCTTTGTCATCTACGATTTTTACGGTGATGGAATGGGTGCTGCGCAATGGGGCGGTACAGACGGCGCTTTAACTATAACGGATCACAATAACAACGTGATTTTTACTTTGACAAATGCTGATTTTGGAGACAGCACTTTTGTAGTCGTGAAAAACATCGATGATGCAGGCTACACAGATTTAGACTTTGGTTGGAAAATTTCACCTAACCCCGCTCAGCAAGAACTATCTGTCAATTGGTCAACATACGAGAGCTTATCCATTGAAATTCTTGACATGTTTGGCAAAGCTGTGTTGTCACAGCATCAGGTAGGAATTGCTTGTAAGCTCAATGTTTCAAATTTGAGTGCAGGGGCTTATATTGTGAAGCTTCAGCGTTCAAACGGACAAGTATTTCAACAGAAATTACTTAAGAACTAGGCGCCCATATGAGTGGGATTTACTTGCACATTCCTTTTTGTCGCAAGCGCTGTACTTATTGTGATTTTCATTTTTCTACAACTTTTGAATCATATCGCGCCGATTTATTGGCCGCTATGATACAAGAATTTCAGTTGCGTACTGACGAGCTCAAAGAACCTGTCCAGACCATTTATTTTGGTGGAGGAACCCCAAGCTTACTGCTCCCTACAGAATTAGCTTCCATATTTCAGTGCATTCATGCGCATTATCAAGTGGCAACTACAGCAGAAATCACGCTTGAAGCTAATCCCGAAGATATCAATCAAGAACAGCTCGAGGCTTGGATGCAGCTCGGCATTAATCGCCTAAGTATCGGCATCCAAACTTTGTCTTCGGAAACTTTAAACTGGATGAACCGCGCTCATGGTGTACAAGAAGGACTCGCGGCCATTCAGTTGGCTCAAAAAGTCGGATTTTCGAATATCAGTATTGATTTAATCTATGGACTTCCAGATTTGAATCTGGCCGCTTGGCGAGAGACTTTGCAAAAAGTATTTGGATTAGGAATTCAGCATTTGTCTGCCTATTGTTTGACGGTTGAACCCAAAACAGCACTCAATCATTTAGTTCAAAAGAAAAAGTTGCAGCCAGCAGATGAAGTGCTGCAAAACGAACAATTTCTTGTGCTCATTGAGCTTGCAAAAAGTGCTGGCTTTGAACAATATGAGATCTCGAATTTTGGCTTACCGGGCTATCATTCTAAGCATAACTCAAGTTATTGGGCGTTTAAACCGTATCTTGGTATTGGCCCTTCTGCGCATTCTTTTGATGGCCAAAAGCGCCGCTGGAATATCCGCAATAATACGCACTACACAAAAGGGGTTGGCAAAAATGAGCGCTGGTATGAATGGGAACAGTTATCAGCGGATGAGCGCCGCAATGAACAAATATTGTTAGGTCTAAGAACGAAATGGGGCCTTCCTTCATCAGCGCTTGAAACGCCATGGACTCAAAAAGAAAACGCGCAAATTGAAGAATTTGCGCGTCTTGGTTGGTTAACGTTCGAAAATCAGCACCTCATTTTAACCGATAACGGTAAATTACATGCCGATGGCATTGCAGCCGAATTATTTAGAGTGACTTAACAAAATTCGTCGTAGGCCGCCTGTAAGTTGGCTGCGATCATTTGTGCGCTTCCTCCTTCGATGTGGTGTCTTTCTAAGAAGTGTACCAATTTGCCATCTTTAAATAAGGCAATAGATGGAGATGAAGGCGGATAAGGCAAGAAGTAATTACGGGCTTGCGCAACAGCTTCTTGATCAACACCTGCAAAAACAGTGGTTAATTGAGCTGGCTTTTTATCGTGCTGGATAGAAAGCTTAACGCCAGGTCTCATATTTCCTGCAGCACAGCCGCAAACGGAATTAACAACAACTAAAAGTGTTCCCTCGCTATTGTTGATAGCGTTGTCTACTTCAGAGGCGGATAATAATTCTTGGAACCCAACATTTGTTAGGTCTTCTTTCATGGGTTGAACAAGTTCTGCTGGATACATATCTTTTTTTTACAAAATTAAGCAACGGAGCTCAAATCAGTGTCACTTTGGTGTCATTTCTTGAGAAGCGGCAGCAAGGATTTACTTGAAATAAGTTTTTCTTTAGCTCCAATTTTTTTGTAGCCCAACCTTTGACAAAATTTGGCATTCTTTCGGAGTTGTTTGTTCAGAAAGGCAAATAATAACTTTGCATTTGTGTAGTTGCTTGCCTGTCTGACTATAGAAAAAGTGCTGCGGTCGCTAACACCTGAGTAGCGAAAGAATTGAGGGTAAATGATGCGTTGTTTTTTGTCTGCTGGCTTGAGTTCGTTTAAATAGGTATCATACCGACTCAAAAGCATATTGGTATGGTATTGATCAGCTCCGTTAAATGCTAGTTTTCGATCTTTTAAGCCACTTATGATTTGTTGGTATCCGATGCGTTGTTTTTTGCTTTTTGCTCGATTCCTGAAGGCAAAATCTAAGTGTGCTTTCAAAATGTTATAACTCTGGTCATCGGCAGCGGCCCAAAGATTTGTTTGGCTTAACTCGATAAAATTGTTCACTTGATCAATGCTGTCAGGGACAAATGACAGCCCAATTGGTATTTGAGCAAAGTCAAGGTAATTGGCCTGAAAGGTGGCGCCTTTGAGTTTTGAATAAGCCTCAAGTCCGTTAAGCCACACGACATCGAAGCCCGGATTCCAAGGTTTCTTTTTGATGAGCTCACGAATTTGTTGCGGACTCAGCCGTAGAAAGCTGATTTTGATACCCGATTTTTTTTGCCAATCGCGAAAAAATCCTTGTTGTTTTTTGGTAATGAAATTACTGGCAACACGCAATTCTTTATTGACTGCTGGTTGCGCAACTTCTATTTGACAGGCAAATAAAACAAAGGACAATATGGCGAATAACAAGAATTTAGGCACCTGTTAGTTTTTTAATTTCATTGAGTTTGAGTAAGGCTTCAACAGGTGTTAGGGCATTAATATCTGTCTGGACGAGTTCGTCGTGAATTTGCTGTAGAACAGGATCGTTGAGCGCAAAAAAGCTCAGTTGTACATCTTGTTGGATGTTTGAAGTGTCTGGTTTGGTTTTGGAACCCACATTTGCATGACTGGCCTCCAGGTCTTTGAGCACAGCCTCAGCCCGCTTTACCACAGCATTGGGCATGCCCGCTAGTTTTGCCACATGGATACCAAAAGAATGGGCAGAGCCACCCGGCACTAATTTGCGCAAGAATAAAACTTGATGACCAAGTTCTTTAACACTCACATTGAAGTTGTGAATGCGCGAGAAGCGTTTGGCCATTTCATTGAGTTCGTGGTAATGGGTTGCAAAAAGGGTTTTACATTGCGCTTTTGGGTTTTCATGCAGGTATTCAGCGATAGACCACGCAATAGAAATGCCGTCGTAAGTACTGGTTCCACGACCAATTTCATCGAGTAATATCAGGCTTCTTTCAGAAACATTATTGAGAATGCTAGCTGTTTCATTCATTTCAACCATGAAGGTAGATTCACCTGATGAGATGTTGTCTGAGGCGCCTACTCGGGTAAAAATTTTGTCAACAATACCAATTTGTGCAGAGCTAGCCGGAACAAAACTTCCCATTTGGGCCATTAGGACAATCAGGGCGGTTTGTCTGAGAATAGCGCTTTTACCACTCATGTTGGGCCCGGTAATCATGATGATTTGCTGTGTAGCGTTGTCTAGGAAAATATCGTTGGCTACATAGCTTTCTCCGATAGGAAGTCTTTTTTCAATTACTGGATGGCGGCCTTCTTTAATGTCTATTTGGAGCTCATCTGTAAGCTGAGGTTCAGTGTAGTTGTTGCTGATGGCCACTTTTGCAAATGAAAACAGACAGTCGAGTTTGGCCAATTGCTTGGCATTATTTTGAATTGGGCCAATGAAATCGGACATCGCAAAAACCAACTGCTGATAGAGCTGTTGTTCAATGGCGAGTAGTTTTTCTTCGGCACCTAAGATTTTTTGCTCGTATTCTTTGAGTTCTTCGGTGATGTAGCGCTCAGCAGAAACCAGCGTTTGCTTGCGTATCCACGTTTCAGGCACCTTGTCTTTGTGTGTATTACGCACTTCAATGTAGTAGCCAAAGACATTATTGAAGGCAATTTTAAGGCTTGGAATACCAGTTGCAGCCGCCTCTCTTTCTTGAATTTTTTCAAGGTATTCTTTCCCGTTTAAAGAAATTTCACGGAGTTCGTCGAGTTGTTGGTCGCGGCCAGTTTTGATAACGGCGCCTTTTCCTATTTGAACAGCGGGCTCATCGGTCAGATTTTCGTCGATGAGGTTGATCAGTGCCTGACACGCGTCTAGATTTTGTAATAGGGAACGAAGACCTTTTTGTTGAAGCCCTTCGAGCATTTGAGTTATTGGTTGAATGTGCAGCAAAGTCCTTTTGAGGTGCTGCACTTCTCTAGGGTTGATGCGCCCTACAGCCACTTTTGATATGAGTCTTTCGAGGTCACCGATTTCGCGAAGGCGATCATCGAGTTCTGGATGAATCGGGGTGGCTTCTTTAAGCGCCGATACAATTTGAAGGCGTTCTTCAATTGGTGCGCGGTCTTTGAGAGGCAACACCAGCCAACGCTTCAATAAGCGACCGCCCATCGGGGTTCTGGTGTGGTCCAGGATATTGAAAAGCGTAACCGCATTTTCGTGTGCAGAATAAATGAGTTCTAGGTTGCGGACAGTAAAACGATCTAGCCAAACATAATGATCGGGGGCAATGCGGGCTAAATTGGTAATATGCCCCAGTTGTTGTTGCTGATTTTCAGACAGATAATGAAATACAGCCCCGGCTGCAATAATGGCAAGTGCTTGGTCATCAAGACCAAACCCTTTTAAAGATTGCGTCCCGAAATGTTTGTTGAGTTGTTCGTTGGCAAAATCGGAACTAAAGACCCAATCTTCGATTCGGAAATGAAAAGCATCGTTTCCGAAGAGTTCATGAACACGGCTGGTTTGGCTTTTTGCAAATATGATTTCAGCAGGCTTGAAGCCGCTGATGAGTTTGTCGATGTAGTTAGCTGGCCCTTGAGCCACTAAAAATTCACCGGTAGAAATATCTAAAAAGGCGCAGCCTACTTCTGTTTTTTCGAGGTGTAACGCACACAAAAAATTATTGGTGCGTTGTTCTAAAACTTGATCATTGAAAGAGACGCCAGGTGTAACAAGTTCGGTAACCCCGCGCTTGACAATGGTCTTGGTCATTTTTGGATCTTCGAGTTGGTCACAGATGGCCACTCTTTGTCCGGCCCGAACCAATTTTGGAAGATACGTTTCTAAGGAATGATGTGGAAAACCAGCAAGTTCCATCTCGGCTGCCGCGCCGTTTTTTCTTTTTGTAAGAATGATGCCTAGAATGCGACTAGCCTTAATGGCGTCTTCACCAAAAGTTTCATAGAAGTCACCGACCCTAAAAAGCAACATGGCTTCTGGATGTCTGGCCTTGATTTGGTTGTATTGCTTCATCAAGGGCGTCTCGCTGCTCTTCTCTGTAGTGTTTTTTGCCACGGGTATAATTGAGAAGTTAAAGATAGCCGTTTTTGAAGCAGCTTATGAGGCTACTTTTCCACAATTTTACAGTATTTTTGAGCCATCCATGAGCGAAAAAAGCACTAAAAAACTGAAACTTTGGGAACTCGATCGCCTAGACGAAGCACAATTTAAGGCGCAACCCAAATTTCCAATCGTCTTGGTACTAGACAGCATTCGGTCACTCAACAACATTGGCGCTTTCTTCAGAACTGCCGATGCTTTTAATATTGAGCAAATCATTCTTTGTGGCATTACAGCACAGCCGCCTCATCGCGAGATACACAAAACGGCACTTGGCGCCACTGAAACTGTGCAATGGAGTTACGAAGCAGATCTAATGACTGCGCTCGAAAATCAGCGCAAAAAAGGGTATCAAATTGGCGTAGTGGAACAAGCAGTAAAAACTACCTTGTTGCAAGATGTTCATGTGCTTGAAGCCAAAGGTTTTGCCTTGGTTTTTGGCAATGAAGTAGATGGCGTGGATCAAAGCGCGCTTGATGTAGCAGACCACATCATTGAAATCCCGCAATTTGGCACCAAACACAGCTTAAATGTGAGCGTGTGTGCCGGTATTGTTATGTGGGAATTTGTTAAAAGATATATCTAAGCGTTAGTCCGCAGTATTTTTGCGGAGCTAGATACGTTTCTGTAAATCTAAGCGTTTATATTCTTCGAATTTAAGAAGGGCCTATTCCTCAATGAGCTTCACTAAGAGCAACTCTCCGTCTTTGAAAACACTCACTAAATTGTTTTTAGTTAGGGTTTTAATGGAGGTATCCCAGAGTTTATTACTGATCTCAAAAGCAGCCCGCAGTTCGCCGAGCAAGAGTTGTTTTTCGGCTTGGATCTTTTGATAGATTTCCTTTTCAGTATCGTTCAAGACAACTTTAGGGGCCGACTTCTCTGGTCTCATTTGCGGGAAAAACAATACTTCTTGAATAGAAGGGTTATTTGTGAGGTACATAATGAGGCGGTCCATGCCAATGCCCAACCCGCTTGTTGGCGGCATCCCGTATTCAAGCGAACGCAAGAAATCTTGATCGATGAACATGGCTTCGTCGTCTCCGCGTTCTTGTAATTTGAGTTGTTCCTCAAAGCGTTCGCGCTGATCAATTGGGTCATTGAGCTCAGAATAGGCATTGGCCACCTCTTTTCCGCAGACCATCAATTCAAATCGTTCAGTCAGTGTTGGGTCATCGCGGTGCACTTTGCAAAGTGGTGACATTTCTTTCGGATAGTCAGTGATGAAAGTAGGTTGGATATAATTTCCTTCGCACTTGCCTCCAAAAATTTCGTCGATGAGCTTGCCTGTCCCCATGGTTTCGTCTACTTCTAGGCCCATAGATTTGGCGGCAGCACGCAATTCTTCTTCAGATTTGCCTTTGATATCAAAACCAGTGAAATCGATGATCGATTGGCGCATCGTGACTCTTTTGTACGGCGCTTTGAAATCAATGGTGTGTTCTCCGAACTGAGCTATTGTTGTGCCATTTACAGCGAGTGCACAATGTTCGAGCAACTGCTCCGTGAAGTCCATCATCCAGTTGTAGTCTTTGTAGGCTACATAGATTTCCATGGCCGTAAACTCGGGGTTGTGAGTGCGGTCCATCCCTTCATTTCTGAAGTTTTTAGAGAATTCATAAACACCGTCAAAACCACCAACAATAAGTCTTTTTAAATAAAGCTCGTTGGCAATACGCATGTAAAGTGGAATATCTAGCGCGTTGTGATGCGTGATAAACGGACGAGCCGATGCACCGCCTGGAATTGCTTGCAAAATTGGCGTCTCCACTTCCATGTATCCTTCGCGATTGAAGAATTCACGCATGGCATTAAAAAGCTTCGTTCTTTTGATAAAAACGTCTTTTACTTGACGGTTCACAACTAAGTCAACATAACGTTGTCTGTAGCGCAATTCGGGGTCAGTGAAGGCATCGTGTACTACGCCTGCTGCGTCGGTTTTTGGCAACGGTAACGGACGCAAAGATTTGCTGAGCAGCGTAAATTCGGTAACATTAACCGAGATTTCACCAACCTGCGTTTTGAAAACTTGACCTTTGATACCGATGAAGTCACCGAGGTCAAGCAATTTTTTGAATACTTCGTTGTAAAGCGTTTTGTCTTCGTCCGGACAAATTTCGTCGCGGTTGAAATAAACTTGAATTCGGCCAGAAGCATCTTGGATTTCAGCAAAAGAAGCCTTACCCATGATGCGCTGCGAGAGCATACGCCCCGCTAAGCAAACCTGTTTACCATCTTCAAACTTTTCTTTGATTTCAGTAGCAAAAGCATCTACAGGGTAGAGCGCTGCTGGATACGGATCAATACCGAGTTCGCGAAGCCTATGAAGCGATTCGCGGCGTTGGATTTCTTGTTCAGAAAGTTCTGGGTGGCTCATGTTTGTTCAATTTCAGCCACAAAGATAGGACTAAAATTTCCCTTTCGCTAAAATTCCTGTGGTTGAATAACCCTCCACAAAAGGAATGGTCTGTACTTTTCCGCCGTAAGATTTCACGTAATCAGAGCCGACAATATAGTTTTTAGCACTGCTATCGGTTTGATCTGCGTCGTAGTCTGCACCTTTTAAAAGCACATCGGGCTTTAAGTTTTCGATGATTTCAAGGGGTGTATTTTGTTCAAAAAGAACGACAGCATCAACAAAACTTAAGGAAGCAAGTACAAGTGCTCGGGCAGCTTCAGGGTTAACGGGTCTGTTTGGTGCTTTGTCGAGCGCTCTGACCGATGCATCAGTGTTGATGGCAACAATAAGGTGCTGAGCTGTGTCGGCTGCTTGGGCTAAATAACTGACATGCCCTAAGTGAAGGATGTCAAAACAGCCGTTGGTAAAGGCGACACTTTCACCTTTGAGTGCCCAAATATTGCGCAAACGAAGGGCGTCATCCCAACTAAGAACTTTGTTATTTAGATTTGATAAACGCTTGCTCATTGTAATGTTTACGAGAGCAAGTTAGTTTGTTCGTTAGGAAAAACCAAAGATGGTTTGAAAATTTTTGCTTCTTCAAATTCCATCATGGCATATCCGATGATAATAATGATGTCATTAATAGCAACTTTGCGCGCGGCAGGGCCGTTCAGGCAAATCATGCCGGAAGCGCGGTCACCTTTGATGACATAGGTTTCAAAGCGCTCACCGTTATTGATATTAACGATTTGCACTTTTTCACCTTCTATAAGGTTGGCCGCTTCCATGAGCGCTTCATCGATGGTGATGCTACCGATATAATTGAGGTCGGCTTGCGTCACACGCACGCGATGAATTTTCGATTTTAAGACGTTGATGTACATAATAAATAGCGGCGCAAAATTAAGTCAATTTAACCGATTCACACAACATATTGTCAATGAGTCTTACTTCTCCACAAAAAGCAGCCACACAACAAATCTGTTGTGCCTGCCAATTACTCAGGTTTTTTAGGCTTAGCGGATCTACAATTTCAAGATAATCTAATTGCAGTCCGACTTGCGAAATGATATTTTTTGCCTCTTTTTTTGCTTCGTCAATCGAAATCTTTCCTGCGTTTTTTTGAACGAAATGGAGCGCTTTTGAAATGGCTAGTGCTTTTTCTCTTTCGGAACTCGATAGCCTTAAGTTGCGGCTACTCATGGCCAGACCATCAGGATCTCTTTTGGTAGGACAGCCAATGATCTCAATGCCGAATTGATAATGTGTATTGAGTTTGCGAATAATGGCTAATTGTTGGAAATCTTTTTCACCAAAGTAAGCTTTGTGTGGTTGAATCAATGCAAATAAATGATGCACTACATGTACCACGCCGTCAAAGTGTCCGGGCCTTTTTTCACCTTCCAAGACCTTTCCAATATCTCCGAGCTCCATAGGTTCGAACGGCTGGTTTTGTGGGTACATTTCTGACTCAGTTGGGGCAAAAACGACCACATTCGCGATTCCGTTTAACAGAGCAATATCCGCCTCAAGAGTTCTAGGATAAGCTTGTAAATCAGCTTGTTGGTTAAATTGTCTTGGATTGACAAAAATGGAAACGAGTACGGTATCGTTTTCCTGTGCGGCCTTTTCAACAAGAGACAAATGCCCAGCATGCAAAGCCCCCATAGTAGGTACAAAACCTAATTTTTTATGGTCCAGCGCAAGTTGCTTTCGCCAAAGGCTAATTTCATCTCGGGTAACAAAGGTTTGCATTGCTTGGTCTAAACTGTTGATTAGAATCGGACAAAGCTAGAGCTTTTTAGGAAAGTTCATGATTAATTCGTAATTTTGCTAGCATATTCAACTGAATGGAAAAGAAGAAAATCCTATTTATTTCTCAAGAAATCTTTCCTT
>JBILTD010000143.1:0-4819 GCA_044371695.1 Crocinitomicaceae bacterium
TTTCAAAAGAATTTCGCGCAAAAGTCCAGACTACAAACAACAATTAGAGGCCCTCAGACAAAACATTGAAGTTGCCAAAAAAACAAAATTCGGCCTTACCCACCATTTCACAAGTCTGTTACAACGCACCGATCTTGTCTCAAGATACCAACAACAAGTTCCTATTACTGAATACGATACTTTTTACCAAGATTGGCTCGAAGATGCCCTTATTGGCGCCAAAGATCACATTTGGCCAGGGCGCATTAAGTACTTTGCTCTATCTTCCGGGACGACAGGGGCTCCGAGTAAACGCATCCCGGTTACGACAGAAATGATCCGTTCTTTTCAACGCGTTTCTTTGCGTCAGTTTTCAGTATTGCACGAGCTTAATTTATCTGATACCTTTTACGGTTCTAAAGTATTGGCTGTAGGAGGATCTACCAAACTCAAAAAAGTAGGCAACCATTTTGAAGGAGACCTCAGCGGAATTTTAAAAAAACACACTTCTCTCATTGCCGCACCTTTTGCCAAACCCAACAAAAAAATAACCCATCTCAAAGACTGGAAAGCCAAACTCCCACTCATGGTAGAACAAGCGCCAAAATGGAATATTGGCATTATGGCGGGTATCCCAAGTTGGTGTGTTTTGCTACTTGAAGAAATTGTCAAGCATTATCAACTCAAAAATATTCACGAGATCTGGCCAAATTTTAAGGTTTATGTGCACGGGGGTGTTTACATGGATCCATTTAAAGAAAGGTTAAAAAAAGTTTGTGGTGAGTCCGTAATATTACTGGACACCTATTTAGCGAGCGAAGGATATTTTGGCTATCAAATTAGCCCAAAAAGAAGAGGTATGAAATTGCTCTTGAACAACAGCATTTTCTTTGAGTTTATTCCTTTTAATGCAGAGTACTTTACCGAATCAGGCGAGCTTAAAAACAAGCACCTCGCCTATACAATTAGTGAAGTGAAACCCAATATAGATTACGCGCTGGTAATCAGTACTAATGCCGGGTTATGGCGTTATATGCTCGGAGACTTAGTGCGTTTTGTTGATACAAGTACACAAGAAATTATTATTTCGGGTCGTATCAAACAATACCTCAGTATATGTGGTGAGCATTTATCCTTGGACAATATTAATCAAGCGATGGTAAAAGTCAGTACAAAGCATGGCTTCTCTTTTTCAGAATACACCATTTATGCTGATGAAGACAGCAATCAACACTGTTGGTTTATTGGTTGTGATGACGGAAACGCTACCGCTGATTTGATCAATGAAATTGACGAAGAATTACAAAAAGTAAACGATGATTACGCCTATGTGCGCAAGCACAGCATGCCGGTACCGAGTTTAAAAGTCATCCCAACGCAGGTCTTTTATGCGTATTTAGAAAGCATCAATAAATTGGGTGCTCAGAACAAAATTCCACGCGTCATGAATAAGAAACAGGCCGAACAATGGAACCTATTTCTTAGAACAAACGGTTTCCTTTAAACATTGACTTTTTACTAAAGGTGTAGCTCAGATTAACCTCTACTGAGTTGCGATAAGCGGAGGCCAAACGACCTAAATCAGCATCATAAGAAAATCCTAAGTCGAACGCCCCAAAATCAATAGCAACATATGGCGAAATTGCCGCCGTAGATCTAAAATACAGTCCTGCCGTCAAAAAGCGATTACTCACCTCGTTTGTGATTTGCGATGCGCCACGCATTTGAAGACGATAAAGTGCGCCAAAAATTGCCTCCTGATGACTTCCTTGACGCGTATAAGCCAAACTGAATTTTAAGGCAGAAATTCCGTTGAGACCATAACTAAATTGATTGTAAACCACCAGTTTTTGGTATAGTCTATCAGCTGACAACGCATTATATTGAAGTACTGGCCTATTGACGTGTTGCATGGAAAGTCCGGTTATGAATGCCCATTGACCTGCTCTCAACTCTCCTCTCGAATTAGGTTCATAACGATACGCTAAGCCAAGTCCTGCGTCGACAAAAGAAAAACTCACAAAATCGTTTTCTTCACCAGAAAAAACCGACGGATCAATTGAGGTGCCATTCCATTGTGAATAATAGAGCAGCTTACTGAAATCAGCGCTGCGTTGTTGAATGGCTGTCTGCAGACCTGCGTCTAGCCAATGACCTTTAGCTAGCGGCATGTGTCCACTAACATTTAAGCCAAAGGAGCGTTGCGTCATCCGAGAATCGCCACCAACGTCATTGCTAAAAGAGGGCGCTATACCAACATATGCCCTTTCCTTAGACAGATTGCGCCCGGGCGTAAATTCGGCCATGCCGTAGCTGGTTAAAAACTGCGTGCCAGTACCAATCCATTGGTTGCGATTCAGTAAACTTATGCGCTCATAACCTTTGTATGCTCCTACAAATGCCGGATTCAAGTAAGCTGCGCTGCGCTCAATTTGGGTCAGGTGAAAATCTTGTGCCTGTAAATTAAAAAATAAAACAAGCGCAATCCCGAAAAAAATATTTTTAAAACAACTGCACATAGTTATCTAATCAGGGTAATATTACCTGTGAATTTTTTGGTAGCGCCAGTATCGTAAGTGACGTCACAGATGTATGCATATACACCGCTATTGCAAGGTTTGCCCTTGTAAGATCCATCCCATTTGAAAAGCTTATTGCCAGATTCATAGATGAGATTGCCCCAGCGGTCAAATACCTTGAAATTGAGTTCTTTGATATCCTTTCCAGCTATTACTTGATAAAATTCGTTCAGGTTGTTACCCACTCCATTCGGAGAGAACGCAGTAGGGAAATAAATTCCAATAGCACATTCTGGGCTACTGCCATCCGGGTCACATGGATCTAGGGGATTGCTGCCATTAGCAACCTCAGCACCATCATTGATGCCGTCGCCATCCGTATCTGGATTGGTTGGGTTGGTACCTAACACACCTTCTTGGGCATCAGTGAGCCCATCAAAATCAGTATCTATCTGGCAACCTGGCAAGGTATCATCTGGGTCACATGGATTAAGTGGGTCGGAGCCATTGACAACCTCTTGACCATCGTTTTGACCATCGCCATCGGTATCAGGATTTGTTGGGTTGGTGCCCGCACCGCTTTCTTGTGTATTCGTAAGTCCATCACCATCTTGATCACAAGGGCCAGCATTCGGATTCGGGATGCATGGGTCTGTGTTATTTGGATCGAGCTCGTCCATAACACCATCACCGTCTGTATCAAAAATGGAAGACTCTAAGGCGTCGATGATGCCGTCGCCATCGGTATCAGTTGGTGCTCCGACATTGCCAATTTCAGCACAGTCATTTTCGCCATCTCCATCTGTATCAGGGTTAATAGGGCTCGTACCTACAAGGTTTTCATCGACATTTAAGCAACCATCGCCATCAATATCTGGATTGTCTGGAATAAATACGGCTACTATTGTTTCTGGGGCGTTTATAGTTATGGCATTGTTAGCAGTAGTGGCAGGAAGTGCTAACGGACCTGTTGTGACTGTCCAATGACTAAACATGAAGCCCGGTGCAGGTGTTGGAGATAGCAAGGTTTGAATGCCTCCAAAATATTCGGTCACCCACGGGTAATTCGGCGGATTGACAGAATTGACTTGAATTGTTCCGGCTCCTGCAGGTGTTACATCGAATGTTACAGGAAAAGGACCTGTTAACTGATAACAATCAATGAGCCCTTGTTCTAGTGCAAGACAGCGCTGATTAATAAAGTTGCGTAATTGAGTCACACGGGACTGCCACCCTGAGTAACTTCCACCCCATTTGGCGCAATGAGCAGTCATCTCGGGGTCAATTTCGTTGACCATGCTGTCCAGTAAGGCCAACATGCTGGCACAACTAAATGAAGTGTTTATTAGATCGATATAGCGAGTAATGTAATACTGTTCAACAATAGGGTTCTCATTGATGAGTTTTTCAAGGATGTCGGTGTGTCCTTGCCCTCCTGGGTTTGGTAAGTTTTCGGCATTACAAGGGTCAGCATTTGCTGAAGGATCTGGAATGCCGGTGTAATTGATATAGTGACCAAAAGTTGCATCCATATCCCACAAAGCATAACCCCATTTCTTGTGATCACCATTGATATCAAGGCCTCTCCACCATGCTGTATTCCAATTCAACCAATCCTGGTTTACTGTATATGAATTGATCATGAAATAATCAGCTAATGATTTCCAACTGAAAAGCGAGTCAACATAATTGAAGTTCGCCGGATTACCCATGTTATTTGTCAGGATATAATTCTTGAGATTATTCCAGGCCGGAAGTGCATTTGGTGAACCATATTCTTGCCAAGTGCCACCCCAAGTTTTGAGGTAATGCATATTGAACTTATCTTGTTCGTAATAATAATCGGCATAATCGTGGTCATCGGCCTTTTCTCTGATTTCATAGACCCCCCAATAATTACCGTTCAGATAAACTACAGCAGGGCGCCAAGTGCGCTCATCGAGCTTCATGTCAGCGCGGATGGATAAGGTATGAATGAAAGCGTCACGTATGTGGGCGCCTTGTTCAAATGGATAATTATCGCTTGCGCCCGGCTTTAAGATAACGCGCTGAAAAGCATCTCGGTCTTTTTCAGGAAAAATTTCGTGCTCGAGGTCTCCATTATGACCATATTGATCGCGGCAAATAAAATCAAAGCCACGTTGAGGATATGACCATGAGTCATTACCGTGTTTGTTGAAATCACCTTCACTTTCATCGATAAAAGAGCCATCTTGCTCAAAAAGTTCAAATGATCCGATGCGATTTGGTGGGTTCTGGCTACCATTGGCTACCAAAGTATAAACCCCTTGCGAACAAACGGATACAACAGGGACTGTATG
>JBILTD010000144.1:0-4804 GCA_044371695.1 Crocinitomicaceae bacterium
TTCGTGGATTTTGTGCGCTTCAAGACCCAAATCATACAAATGCGCCACAATTTGATGCGTTTTGCTATTCACTGATGGAAAACGAAACGAACCTGTGTCAGTCATGAGCCCCAAATAGATGCCTTCAGCCATGGCTAAATTCATGTGCTGCAAGAGGCCGATTTCTTCAAGACATTCATAAATAACTTGAGTAGTAGAGCAAACGGTGGTCTTTGAAACGGTGAAATCACAGAATGCTTCAGGGCCCGGGTGGTGATCGAGCATGACCTTTGTAGCCGGGAAACGCGCTACAAATTCTTGCATTTTATCGCCTAATCTAGAAGGTGAATTGTAGTCTAGACAAAAGATGGCATCGGCTTGATATGCTTTTTCTTGCTCATAAACTTCCCATTTTACTTGACTCAAGAACGGCAACAAATAGGCCGCTGGTTGGTCTGGAAATAAAATAAGATATGGCTTCTGCATTTGCTGCGCCAAGGCGGCCCAAGCAACCACACTCCCGACCGCATCGCCGTCAGGGCCTTTATGAGTGGTAATTAACCAATTGGTGGCTTTTTCAAGCTGCGCTCTGAGTGCTGTCATGAATTAATCTTGTTGCATGTGTTTGTCTTCCTCCGGGTCTGGTGGGAATAATTTTGGCAACTCAGATTTATTTTGCAAACGATCGAGTAAATCCTCTAATTGAGAAATGGATAGATTCTTAGCAATGATTTTCTTGTCTTTGTCAAGAACGAAAACTTTAGGCGTAGAATAGATATCGTAGGTTTGCTGATAGTTCAAGCTTTGAAGCGTAGTTGGTTTCCCTTTTTCACCAGGATAGAGCTGAACTAATTTCTCAGGAGTTACTTTAGCAATTTCATAGATGCTATTGGTTACTGCCACATTGATGAAAGTTAGTTTGTTGTCAGAGATGTATTTTTTCCAGGCTTCAAAATCTTTACCGACACCTTTGCCAATCGCGTACACCTCAATATTGCGTGCTTTCCATTTTTCAGCATAAAGGGTCTGGATTTTTGGCGTCACTTTTTTACAGTGACCACATTCTGGATCCCAGAAATAAAGAATGGTGTATTCAGATTTCAAGCTGTAGAAGTCAAGCCACTTGGTGTCTGTGGTGTCGCGGAGAATAAGGTTTGGCGGCACAATACCCATCACGGTATTGAGTTTGTTATCTAGGTTTTCACAGAGGTCTTTGAATTTATCTTCGGCTACCCAAAATGCCGGAGATTTACCTGAAGCATCTTTGGTACAGAAATACCTTTTAAGCATGTAATAATAGACCTTATCCATACCCATGATGTCGCTTTTGCCGTAGTTTGAAGCAATCCAACCAACAGAATACTCGTACATTTTTGATTTCGGATCAAGAGCATCACAAAACTGAAAAGCATATTTTATGATGGTATCCCAATGTTGAATCATCATTTGCTTGCCAAAATAAAACTCTAGTTTGTTGGCAAATATTGGATTGTTAACAAGGGCGTCAGTTTTGAAATCTACGTTGTCCCAGTAATGCGCGAAATAATATTTGTAATTAAAGGCAGAATCAATGATTTTTCCGTTGGCATCTTTCGGAGACTCGGGAACAACCACTTCCATGGACATTTTGACAATTTTGGATACCAAACGCGTTGGGTTACTGGCAATTAAATTTGTTTGGTAGGTATCTACCTCTTTATTAAGTGCTTCGATTTGTGTGCTGAGTGCTTTGTACTGCGCATCTTCCGATTGCAGTTTGCCACGCTGTTCAGCCAACTTAGCAATTTCGGCCTTTTTAGAAGATATAAATTTGACATAAGGAATAAAAACCTTGTTTTCTTCAGATTTCTTGATCACCATGTTGGCCATGAAATCCGGGCCTTTGGTTTCGAGTAGGATATCTTCATTGTTATAAACGAATTCGAAGTAGCGTTGCCCGGGTAAAAACAAGCCAACAATTCCTGGTTTTTGCTTTGCACCGTCAAAAACAACTAGACCATTTTTCATTTCAGCAGTATCTGCATAAAACAATTTGGACCCAAAGTATTTAATGAGATAAACTGTTGTATCTTTTTGATCCTGAACTTTTAAGCTGATTTTTTGTGCCTGACTTTGAAAGGCGACAATGCTGATTAATGCAAATAGTAGGTGTCTCATATCTTTAATAGTTTCCTTACGAATTTGCCATCTTTTATTCGATGACGCTTCAATTTAACATTTCTTTAACCAATTCGGTTCAGTACTTGAGAAAGCAATGATTCAGTAGACAAGGGATTCAAGTAATGAACATTTTCATAACGACGAATCCAAGTCAGCTGACGCTTGGCGTAATTTCGCGTGTGTTGCTTGATCAAAGCCGGAACTTGTACTTTGTCTAATTCTCCCATCCAACAGGCAAAAAACTCGGTATACCCAACGGTATTCAGTGTTTTATATTGCGTATGATCTGGAAAAAATTGAGCCGCTTCCGCCTCTAATCCTTCAGCCAACATTAAATCCACGCGCTCATTGATGCGTGCATACAGTTGCTCGCGTGGCCAATCAATAACGATGCGTTCTGTTCGGGCCAAAGGCTTTTCCAAACCTTTGCGCAAAATACAATTTGAAACACCAGTAATTTCAAATACTTCAAGCGCTCTTATGAGGCGCCTTGCGTTGTACACGTCGATTTGAGCGAAATAGGCTGGATCCAACCTTTGAAGTTCTGCTTGTAAAAATTCAAGACCTTTTTCTTTAAAACCTTCCTGCCACTTTAGCTGCACCATTGGGTCGTGTGGCAAATCATCAAGTCCATAAATCAAGGCATCGGCAAACAGCGCTGAGCCGCCAACCAAAACTACTACTCCCCTCTCAGAGAGCAAACGCTCCAACAAGGGTCTTGCTTGTTCCTCAAACTGAGACGCATTAATCGCGTCTTTAAAAGATGCATGTTGTATAAAATGATGGGTAGCTGATTGTAGTTCCTCAGTACTTGGGACAGCAGTTCCGATTGACATTTCTTTGTAAAATTGCCTAGAATCAAAGGAAATAATTTCAGTATTGAAATGCTGAGCTAAAGCGATGGCCAAAGCCGTTTTACCGGAAGCTGTTGGGCCCTGCACGACGAGAATCAAAGGTTCTAGCATATTTTATTTCCAATGCTCGTAAATGCCAGTAACTTTTCTCACATAACTTGTAGCATGCCCTCTGTAGGCCCCACAGCGCACGAGTTCAGAGCGATAAAAACGCGGATCATCAAGTTTATCCACCATTAGTTCTACGTTACCAATCCATTTGTTAGGATTAAGCCCAGCTGACTTCGCTAAATTTCTCGCATCTTGAATATGGCAAATACCTGCATTATAAGAAGCTAAAACAAAGCACAAACGGTCGTTTTCATCAGGGATTTCAGACCAGAGTCTGCCCATAGAAACCAAGTAGCGCATTCCTCCATTAATCTGAGCCTCTGGGCTCGAACCCGGAACAACACCAAATTGCGGCCCTGTATTAGGCATGAATTGCATGAGGCCATAAGCACCACCAAAACCGCGCGCATTCGGATTAAACCTCGATTCTTTAAAGGCGATAGCGGCTAGTATCTTCCAATCCCAACCGTATTTTTTTGCAGCATTCTTGAAAAGTTTATCAAAAGGAGAAATGGCTCCTTTTGGTGTTAAGAAGAATTCGGTTGGCGTAGAAGAAATGTAATCGAAATAGCGTTTTTTCAATTGAGAAAAAGCTTCCGAAGCCAAAAATTCATTCAAAAATAAATCGAGTTTCTCTTTAAGCACCTTAGATTTAGGGCGCAACGCAAAAGCAATGCGCTGTTCAAAAGACATCCGAGTTGAAATATCTAAAAATGGATGCATGTCTTTAGAAATACGTGCTAAATTCTCGTGCGCCAAAGTATAACGGATTCTACCGCTCACCACTTCATCAATTAAATCTTCTGCCAAGGGCAACTGAGGCTGGAACTTTACATCGATTTCAGAACCAACTTCTTCTTGTAAAGCAATCAAGCGCTTTTCAAACGTCGAATTCTTACGGACATATACTTTCTTGCCAGCCAAATGTGCAGGCTCCTTGATCAAAGAATCTGATTTTCTTTGCACAAGTACCTGGAAAGTTTGATAATAGGGCATGCTGTAGGCAAGTATATTATCTTTGCCTAATTCAATCGGCAAGTTTGCAGCTACGATATCTCCTTCACCCTTATTGAGGTAACGCTCAAAATCTTCTAACTTATTTAAGGACTTTACTTCTAATTTTATACCATTGGCCTTGCAAAATGTATCTAGGATTTCATATTCAAAACCCATTTGCTTGCCCCTGAATTCAAAATAAGAAAGCGTGCTGTTTTCAGTAAGAACAGTTAGCTTGCCCTTTGCCTTAATTTGATCCCAATCACGAGATAAAGCGCGGCGTGTTGCTTCGCCATTACATGAAAGCAAGCTGAGCGCAAGCGCTGCTGTGAAGAGTAAATTTCTCATGCCGTTTTTGTGCATAAGCCAAAGTTTACGAAAAGATTTTGAATTAGTTACATGCGCCCAACATTTTGGAAGTGAGCAGGATAAACATGATAATATCAAACTGTGAATGCAAACTCTCTTCAATTCAATGTGCGGCAAAGTGAAAAAAATATTAAATTTTTATTGCAAATTGGTTTTTATTCATATCTTTGCACTCGTCTAACAAAGGGGGTTTAGCTCAGCTGGTTCAGAGCATCTGCCTTACAAGCAGAGGGTCGGCGGTTCGAACCCGTCAACCCCCACAACAAAACCCAGTAATTCTCATGAGTTACTGGGTTTTTTATTTGCTGTAAATGCTGTCAATGTTTTGGTTTTCA
>JBILTD010000145.1:0-4802 GCA_044371695.1 Crocinitomicaceae bacterium
ACTTGGAGCCCAATTGCGGCAAGCAGTAGTTCAGTTACCGTAACGCCTACCACAACTACAACCTATACCGTTATATATGACCTACTTGGTTGTCAAGACACTACACAAATGACTGTTTTAGTGAATCCTATTCCTGTGGCCTCGACAGCCAATGGTGTTATTTGCTTTGGAGATACAATCAACCTAGTTGCCACCGCGAACTTACCAGGTGGAAGCTTTTTATGGTCAAATGGAACCGCAAATAACACCAACTCTGTTTGGCCAGCTGCAACAACAAACTACACCGTGACCTACACGCTCAACAACTGTACAAGTCCTCCTGCAACTGCTCAGGTAACAGTAAATCCGATACCGGTTGTAACCCTAAATAGTGCAACTATCTGTGAAACAGATCCCGTAACCATTACCGCAGTTCCTGATTTAATCGGCGGAAGCTATTCTTGGGGGCCAAATCAAATTGCGGGTGGTGCTATTCAAACATTAACTCCGCTTCAAGATACAACCCTGAGCGTCATTTACACACTGAATAATTGCCCAAGTTTACCGGCATACAGTACTGTAATTGTAAATCCTTTACCAGTTGTAACATTTAGTGCAACGCCAATAGAAGGTTGTGCACCATTAAGTGTACAATTTACAGCCAATGACCTCACAAACGCCACCTATAGCTGGAGTACAAATAATGCACTAAGTGCTTCAGGTGCAACACCAACAATTGTATTCCCCGCGGGCGGAACATTTGATGTATCACTTGCGGCAACTACCGTACTAGGTTGTTATGATATCCATACCGAAAGCAACTACATTTACGTAGAAGATTTACCTGTAGCTTCTTTTGAATCGCCGATTTCAGTTTTCACTCAAGAAGCTCAGTATGTCATGTTTGATAACCTTTCTCTGGGTGCAACAAACTACGTTTGGGATTTCGGTGACGGACAATTGGCATATGACTTTGAGCCATCACATGTATTCCAAAATACGATGAATGGTTACACCATTACCTTAACTGCACTCACTGATTTGCTTTGTTCAGATGCTACCACCGTAAGTATAGGTTACCAGTATAATGAATTGGTTTATATCCCAAATTCTTTTACACCAGATGGCGACCAAAACAATCAGATTTTTTGCCCGGTCTTTTTCTCCGGATTTGATCCAGCAAACTATGAGTTTACCATCTATAATCGTTGGGGCGAAGTAATTTTTGAAAGCCATAACGCATTGGTAGGTTGGGACGGCACCTATGGCCAAGATGCTATTGAAGTGCCTTCAGGATTGTATCAGTATCGTATCGTCTACAAAAATCCTGACCTTGACGAGCGCAAACTAATCACAGGACACGTCAACCTACTGCGCTAATCTATAAAATCCTATCTTTGAGGCTGACCTGCTGATCAGCACATGAAGGAACGCAGTTTTTATTCCAACCTCTTTTTTTCTCTAGGCCTCAACCTTCTGGTCAAGCCTGCAGCAATTTTTATTATTGACGCTGCGGTTCAAAATCGTGTTGGAGACACATATGGTATCTATTTTGCTTTTTTCAACCTCAGTTTAATACTTTCCATTCTTTTTGATTTAGGCATTAATAACCTAAATATAAAGCTGGCCGCACAGGATTTAGAGCAAGCAAAAAAAAGAGTGTCAAGTATCCTTTTATTGCGCATACTCTTACTTGTACTATATATCTCAACGCTAGTTGCGCTGAAATTTCTGACATCCATCAGCTGGCTAGAATATAAACTCGTTCTCATTTTTGGAATCAATCAATTTTTAATTGCCAACATAGCTTTTTTTAGAAGCTATTTTGCAGGATTGCATTGGTTTAGGTTTGACGCATTTATCAGCGTATTAGATCGTTTACTACTGATTGGAACGATGGGTTACTTGCTTTATGTTGCCCCACTTGGATTGAAATTCATTGATATCGAAATATATGCTATTATTCAACTTCTTTGTTACCTACTTACCTTTTTAATTGCCGGCATAGGACTCGTGAAGAAAGTAAACCCTTCTTTTATTAAACCTGACTTTCTGTTAATGAAGTCAATGATTAAAGAGGCCTTTCCTTATGCATTATTGATCATTCTGATGACGCTCTACACAAGAAGCGATGCGCTCATACTTAAGAATTTTGCGCAAATAAGTGAAGTTAGTTTCTACGCCCAAGCATACAGATTGATTGACGCGCTCTACATGTTTGCAATGGTTTTTGCGGGCTTACTTTTCCCGATGTTTGCCAAACAAATTAAAAACGACCCCAAACAAATTGAGGTGCTCACACTTCAATCTAGTAAATTATTACTTGGAGCTAGCCTCATTTTTGTGGTGTTTGCACTACTAAGCGGAAATACGTTTCTAGAATTAATCTATGAAAACACAAGCGTACTCTCCGGAGAAATTCTCTTCTATCTTTCCCTTGCTTTTTTCGGGATGGCATCTAATTTAATTTACGGGTCGCTGCTGACAGCCAACGGGTCGCTAAAAATATTAAACCTGAGTTCAATAGGAGGGGTGGTGTTAAATTTGCTACTCAACTATTGGCTCATACAAGATGCACATGAAGAAATGGGTGCCTTAGCAGCCGCAAAAGTAGCAGCCATCACTCAATTAACTGTTGCATTCATCCAGCGCTTTTATTGCTATCGGCTCTTTAAAATTAGGCTTCCAAAATCATTGATGCTCAGATTTCTTGGTCTTTTATTTATGCTCATTTTATTCTATGTGGGTGTTTGGGTTGTATTGTTTTCGAGTAGTATTTCAATGAGCTCAAGCTCAGTAATTGTCTCATATGCGATAGTGAGTATCGCTCTCATGTTTCTTTTTGGATTTATTGATCTGAAAGAAATAAGAAAACTCTTGCAAAAACGCGAAGCCATGAAATAAATATGGAATTTCGCAGTTAATGTCATAGCTTTGAAAAAAAAATTCGGTACCGAGCACGCTATGGAAAATCAAAACCTGACTGAACAACGAAATGCACTCATGTTATTCCTCTGGAATAATAGAAAATCACTCATGCTGTTTACTGGCGCAGCAGCTGTTATTTCCATCATCATTTCTTTTTTAATTACTCCGCTTTTTCTATCTACGGCTATCGTTTTCCCGGCAGCCTCGAGTAACGTTTCCTTCTCAGAACAACGCAATGTCAAGGCAGCAGCAATGGACTTCGGAGAAGAGGAGCAAGCTGAACAACTCGTACAGATTTTATCTTCATCGCGTATCCGTGATCGCATTGTACAGAAATTTGATCTTTTTGCGGCCTATGATATCGACAAGAACGACCCTAATAAGAACTATAAACTCAATAAAGCCTACAACGAGCACTTTTCATTTGCCAGAACACGCTACGGATCCATCCAAATCGATGTGCTAGACGAAAGCCCACAACGCGCTGCCAATATGGCCAACGATGTCGTAGACCTCATCGATACGATTAAAAATGAAATGATCCGCGAACGCACCTTGCCTGCATTTCAAATCAACTTGCGCAAGAAACAACAAATGGAAAAAGAGCGCGATTCCATTTTAAGCAAACTGGAATCCTTGGCGGCACTTGGCGTATTGCCTAACGATGCCAGGGCAACACTTTACCAAGCACTTGTTGACTCAAAAAGCCCTGCTGAAAAAGATGAAATCCGCAAAAAAATAGAACTCAATAATAAATACGGTTCAGTGTATGATGGTCTAGAGTACCAACGCAATGAAAAAATTGTCAAGATTGAAGATTTCCGTGTTTCGTACGAACAAGCTGAATCAGATGCCAATGCCAATTTCACACATAAGTTTGTCGTGGAGCGTGCTGTAGTTGCAGACCGCAAAGAAAAGCCAAAACGCATGATTATCGTGTTGGTCGCTACAGTAGGTGGTTTTCTTTTTGGGTTATTCTTCCTCTTAATCAGACAGCGCATCGCAGAGCTCAAACTGAAGGTATAAATGGTGAAAACCAAAACCCTTTTTATTCTTGCTGCATTACTGCTTTTTTTGGCAATAAGTGGTGTTTTTATTTGGCAAGATCTTGCCGTCCTGACCCTATTTCCACTCGGTTTTTTAGGCATATACTTTGCGCTTTTCGAAACGGAGAAGCTCTTTTTGAGTTTGGCGTTTTTAACGCCACTTTCGATCAATATTGAAGAATATACTAACGCTTTTGGGCTTTTTGTGCCAACTGAACCCTTGCTTTTTGGCTTAATGCTTTGGCTGAGTGCTTTACAAATCAAAAAAGCATTCCTGCCGCCATACCTTTGGAAAAGTCCGTTAATTTGGGCGGTTCTTATTTATATTGCCTGGATGTTGGTTTCGGCTATTACAAGTTCGCACCCTATCGTTTCACTAAAATTTATTCTTGCCAGGCTGTGGTTTATTGTACCGATGCTCTTTTTTGGCAGCTACTTTTTTCAAAAAAGAAAGAACCGCTTTGTTTTCATATGGCTTTTCATTGTAGCCAGCGTCATCGTTATTTTATATACTTTAATTCATCACTCGTTTTACGGTTTTGGAGAAAAAGAAGGACATTGGGTGATGTCGCCCTTCTTTAAGGACCACACTATTTACGGCGCCATTGTCGCGCTTATACTTCCGCTCGCGGTTGGACTATATGTCTATAAAAAACATGACCCATTATTGCAATTGACACTTATCAGTTTAATCTCTGTCATCCTGATTGGCTTGGTTTTATCTTACACAAGGGCAGCTTGGCTCAGTGTCCTTGCAAGTATTGGCATTGCATTTCTACTGTATTATAAAATTTCCTGGAAACCGCTTGCAGCAATTGCAGTACTTGGTATTGGAGGTGTGCTCTACAA
>JBILTD010000021.1:0-14592 GCA_044371695.1 Crocinitomicaceae bacterium
AGGTGTAATTCTTTCCGCACGACGTTCGTCAAACACAAAGTTTTTGCCAATGAATTTATTTTCTAGCCCTTTTTCATTGCAATCATTGGCGTATTTAATGATACCACCTTCAAGTTGATGTACATTTTTAAATCCGCGGTGCTTGAACCAAGCTGAGGCTTTTTCACAGCGCACACCGCCGGTGCAGTACATCACGATATTTTTGTCTTCGTTGCCTTTCAAAACAGTTTCTTCAATAAAAGGCAAAGACTCTCTGAAAGTATCCACATCGGGAAGTACGGCTCCTTTGAAATGACCAACTTCCCATTCATAATGATTGCGAAAGTCAATTAAAAGCGTATTTGGGTCATCAGTGAGCTGATTGAATGCGGCAGCGTCTAAGTGGACACCTTTGTCAGTGACATCAAAGGTGTCGTCGCTCAGGCCATCGGCCAGAATTTTGCTACGAACCTTTATTTTGAGTTTCAAGAATGAGAAATCAGCTTCGGCATCATCAACAGCAAAATTGAGCCGGATTCCATTTAAGAAGTCAATTTGATAAAGCTCTTCTCTGAACTGTCCTAAATTTGCTTTAGGCACGGCAATTTGAGCATTAATTCCTTCCTTGGCTACATAAGTACGGCCTACGATATCTAGCTTTTTCCAGGCCAAATATAATTGATTGCGAAAAGCCTGTGGATCCGTAATATGTGCGTATTGATAAAATGAAATAGTGATGTACTGGTGTCCGATAGCTTGTAAGTGCTTTTCTAGTGTGGCGCGATCGAGTGTATTCCAAAGTTGCATTTGAGCGATTTATTCAGGTAATTGTTAAACAGCGACATTGTGTTCGCGGAGTGCGTCGTTGAGTGATGTTTTGAGGTCAGTTGACGCTTTGCGCTTGCCAATAATGAGTGCGCACGGAACTTGGTAGTCTCCGGCAGGAAAGTTTTTTGTGTAAGATCCCGGAATCACCACAGATCTTTCTGGGACATATCCGTGGTGTTCGATAGGTTCTGGGCCGCTCACATCAATGATTTTAGTTGATTTTGTAAGCACAACATTGGCGCCTAATACCGCTTCTTTTCCAACGCGTACGCCTTCAACCACAATACATCGTGAACCAATGAAAGCACCATCTTCAATAATGACAGGTGCAGCTTGTAAAGGTTCAAGAACACCGCCAATTCCAACACCACCGCTGAGGTGTACGTCTTTGCCAATCTGAGCGCAGCTTCCTACGGTAGCCCAAGTATCCACCATGGTGTTGCTATCTACGTAAGCTCCAATATTGACATAAGAAGGCATCATGATCACCCCTGGTGCAATATAAGCGCCATAACGGGCAACCGCATGAGGAACCACGCGAACCCCGAGTTCTTTATAATTGCGTTTGAGTGCCATTTTATCGTGAAACTCAAAAGGCCCAACCTCAATAGTTTCCATCTGACGAATTGGAAAATACATGACAACTGCTTTTTTGACCCATTCATTCACTTGCCAGGTTCCGTCTTCTAAAGGCTCGGCAACGCGGAGTAGTCCGCGGTCAAGTTCTTCAATTACTTTTTCAATAGCAGAAATAGTTGCTGGTTCCTGTAATAAAGCACGGTTTTCCCATGCAGCCTCAATTGCTTGTCTCATGCGTTGTATTTTGTTTCGGAATTCGGATCAGTAAAATAAGCCCAAGTACAAAGAACACCACAAGGGCAAGAATGGAAGTTCTGATATCCATCATGCCTTCAATGATACCGAACGTAAGTGTACCAATGGCCAAGCCGATTTTTTCAGCGAGGTCATAAAAGCTAAAGTAGGAGGTAAGGTCTTTGGTTTCTGGCAATAATTTAGAATAGGTAGATCTGGAAAGCGACTGAATGCCCCCCATGACTAAGCCAACGCATGCAGCAGCAATATAAAATTGCCATGGATACCAAACAAATTGATACACGTAAATACAGAGTAAAATCCAAATTGTTATTGAAATTCCGAGCGCCTTGAAGTTGCCAATTTTCTTGGATATAAAAGACATGAGGTAAGCACCAGCAATTCCGATGAACTGAATGATCAAGATAGAAATGATGAGATCCTGTTGTTTGATACCGATGACTTCTTTGTTTGCAAATGCAACCGCCATAACCATAATGGTTTGTACGGCCATATTAAACATGAAATACGAACCCAAATAACCTTTTAAGGTTTTATTGAGGCGGATTTGTTTCCAAACCTGGAACACTTCTTTGTATCCTTGAGAAATCAGGTTTTTTTGCTCTTTTCGAGTAGCAAGGGTTTTAGGCAGTCTTGAAAACGAGAAAGTCGCAAAACTAATCCACCAAAGACTCACTAATGGAAATGCCCATTTGATTGGAATAACTTTGGTAAAAACGGTCAGCACCAAAATGATGATCAGGAGTGTAGAGCTACCGAGATAGCCCATCGAATAGCCGCGAGCTGATACTTTGTCGTGGTCATCGGGTTCGGCAATATCTGGTAAATAAGCATTGTAGTAAACCAAACTTGCCCAAAAACCAATGGAGCCGAAAAAGAGAGGTAAAATACTCCAATTGATGATAAAGGGCGTTTGCCCGGGTGCGCCATCGGGTGGCGCATTGAAGAAATATAATAAACCACTTGCAGCTGCACCTAAGTAGCAGAAAAATTGCATGAAGAGTTTGCGCTTGCCACCTGCATCTGCAATACCTGAAAGCAACGGTGAAATCAAAGCCACAATGATGTAAGAGAGGCAGATGACATAAGCATAGAATTCGGTGTTGTGAAATTCTCTACCAAAGAAGGATACGGTGTCATAGATCGTTTTGCCGGCATCGTTTTTAACACTCGTTTGCGTTTCAAACAAGATCGGAAAAATAGCCGAACTAATGATTAATGGATAGACAGAGTTGGCCCAGTCGTAAAATACCCAACCTGTTATGATGCGTTTATTCCCTTTTTCCAACATAGATCAAAATTAGAGAAATATCTTTAGCCTTTGATTGTTAGCTGATATTTCGTGAGTAATCCTGTAAGTAAAGCGCTGTTAATTTGCAGTCCTTTCACTTGATTTTGCTCCGGATCAAGCAATAAATTCACCGATTGATCAAAATTTGCTTTGCGAAGATCGGCATTTTCAAAAATAGCGCCTACGAGTTCACAATTTATAAATGGGGTCCCTTGGGCCTTTATTTCTGTAAAGTCAACCTCGGTGAGGTCGCAGTCTTCAAACGAACTTTGCTGTAAATTGACCTGATAAAAAGTAGCATGTCTGAGTAAACAGCTTTTGAACACGCATTCATAGCCAAACGGATTTGCTGCCTCAAATTGAACGCCTTGCAATTTGCATTTTTCGAAAGCAACGGCTTGAAAAGAGCAGCCCGAAACGCTGATGTTAGATAAATCGCAGTCCTTGAAGCGACATTCAATAAATTTGGCGCCTTTGATTGGTGTTTGCTTGAAATCTAGTCCAGAAAACTCACAGTTTTCATAAGTACCTATTTCCCAATCTTGGATATTTTGAATATGTTGGTCAAAAAAGTTCGGCATTAATGACTTTCATTAAGGTAATCTTGCAAGTACAAAAAGGGTTCGTTTAACTGACCATCTGCTGTTGTTTCTGAAGCGCGATAAATGATTTGATCTGTGTCCTCGCCGAGCAAGGCCGGAAAAACATTGTTGAGTAACTGTTTCCCGAAATCTATCGATGCATCTTTAGGTAATTCGCATGGTAAGTTGTCAACGGCCATCACGGCAATTGCACCAGCTTGGTCAAACGGCACCTCAAGACCCGTTTGTGGGTCATAGCCGTAGTAGGAGTTGCCTATTTTACTTGGGCGAATGGTGCAGGCAATGGGCCCTGCAATATCACAAGAAATATCGGCAACCAACTTGATGCGGTTTTGCGCCGAACGCAGCATGTCTTGCGTTAAAATCAAAGGCGATTTTGCAGACCAAAAATGACACGGAATGTACATGTTCGCAACTTGCGCGAAGGCTTCAAAATTGCTTTTGTAATTTTCAGGATTTGCGTAAAAATCCGCTTTGTCAAAGCCATTATCTGCTTTGCGGGCAAAATATTGGTGGGTATCTAGATGCGTAAAAACAGGCTCGAGATGCGTATCATTTAAAAACGATTCAGCACTGACTTCTTTGATGGGAAGTAACGAAATGATTTCGCGCGCGCCGTGTCCAACTTTACCAAAACCCGTCAAAACACAGCGGAAATTTGAAGGGAGTTTCACCTTCTTCAATTCGCTTTCTACCTCCTTACGATCATGGCAAAGGTGTGCCGGTTTTAATTCAAAACTTTTAGTTTGAAGCCCGTAAGTTAAAAAGCCGTTATAGGCACCTACAATTCCCGCATAGCGTCCGAAGCCAGTGATGCGTTTGTTTTGAGCGTCTTTGAGTACTTCGTAGTCAACTAAGCGAATTTGCTTATTTAAAATTTCTTGCAAAAGCGCTCGGTTATACGGTTGCTTCTTTATGGTATGAGAGAAAAATAAATAAGTTTTGTTCGGGATCAATTGTTCTTTAGGGACCTCCTTGACGCCGAGTAAGATATCGCAATGACTCAGGTCTTCTTGAACAGCTAGGCCTTGGTCTAAATATGCTTGGTCTGCAAAACAGCGAATAGGGCTGGTTTGTACCGTAACTTTAACCTGAGGGTAAGTATCTTGCAGTAGTTTGCATTGTTCTGGGCTGAGTGGCACCCTGAAATCAGGAGGTGTTTTGCCTTCGCGAATAACGCCAATGTTGATGATGGACATACTTTAGTTTAAGAAAGGTAATGATCAATAAATTCTCTGACGCAAGCGTCACCGCCTTTGCGTGTCAAGATGATATCTGCAATGCTTTTAATAGACGGCACAGCTGAAGCAGGCGCAACAGCCAAACCAACAGCTTCCATTACTTTGAGGTCATTGATGTCGTCGCCAATAAAGGCAACTTCGTTTATTTTCAGTCCAAGCTCTGTACACCATTTTTCGAGTATGGCTAACTTGGGTTCTTGCCCAACGTAAACATGATTGATGCCCAGTAGTTTGGCGCGGTCCTGGACCATGTGTTCGGTGAAACCAGAGGAAATGATACCGAGTTGCAGCTTACCTGCTTTGCTTAAATTGAGCAAAGCCAAACCATCTTGAGTGTGGTAGCGCTTCATTTGATCTCCTTTTTCACTGACATACATGCCACCATCGGTTAACACACCATCGACATCGAGGATCAGCATTTTGATGTCTTTGATTTTGGCATCCAAAACAGAGCGCTGAAATAGCGGTTTGAAAAGGAGTGCTTGGAGGTCAAGCTCATATTCTTCACAAATGGCCTCAAGGTCGTATAGCGACAATTCTTGCACATGATCTACGTCCAGGTCTGCTAAAAAATCGTCAAACTTGATACCGTGTTTCTGGCACAACCCTTTGATATTTAATTCAAGTAACATAGTTAAACAATTTGATAACCAACGCTTTGAGCTACTTTCTGTAGGTCATCTCTTAAGGTCTGGAATTCGTGATAGTTGAGTTGCTGAGAAGCGTCAGACTTGGCCACCTTCGGATTCGGGTGCGCTTCGATGAGTAAGCCATCAATGCCCATTGCAACACAAGCACGGGCCAGCGGATTCACGCCATAGGCGTAACCCATTGCGTGTGAAGGGTCGAGTACGATTGGTAAATTGCAATGTTCTTGCAACCAAGCCACCCCGCAAAGGTCTAGGGTGAAACGCGTGCCTGTTTCAAAGGTGCGGATACCGCGTTCGCAAAGCACCACATTTTCATTGCCGCCGGAAAGCACAAATTCGGCCGCCTGTACAAATTCTTGCAAGGTGGTACCGAAACCTCTTTTGATCAAAACGGGTTTCTTAATTTTAGAACAAGCACGCAAAATTCCTTGATCGTACATGGCTTTGGCACCAACCTGAATGATGTCAGTGTGTTCAATGATTTCGTCAATGTGCGTTGCGTCACGGGCTTCTGTGATCACACTTAAGCCGTATTCTTGGCGCATTTTTGCTAATAATTCTAAGCCCTCTAGGCCTAGCCCTTGAAAAGAATAAGGGCTTGTTCTTGGTTTATAGCAACCACCTCTGAGTGTGGTAAGCCCCATTGACACAAGCAATTCTGCTGAACTTCTGATTTGTTCTTCAGATTCTACTGAGCAAGGCCCGCCAATCAAAATGGTATTGTTGGTTTGTCCGCCGATGCTTACTTTACCAAAAGAAACTTCGCGTTTTTCGGCTTGGAATTTTTTTGAAGCCAACTGAATATCGTTGCCAAATATCCAGTGTTGTTCTGTGTGCGCCTCCAAATAGTCAGGCACTTCTTTCAGACCACTTCCAGTGATGAGGTAAGTTTTGCCCAAATAATCGATATGAAAAGCGTGGGCTTGACTTGCTAATTCAGCAGCCAAGTGGCTCGATTTTGTTTTGATTTCTAAAATCATAATTCTGATTTGATCAGGTTTGAGAATTGAACAAGTCCTTTGAGTGCGTTTGTATGATCTACGACCGGCAAATAGAGCACAGCAAAAGGACTGTTTTTAATGAGTTGCAATAATTCAAGAACGGTAGCGTCTTCTTGAATGCAAATGGGGTGCTGATTGATCATGGCAGGTACATGTAGCGCATGAGGATCTGAACTATTTTGAGTAGTTGAAAGATGTTTCAAGAGCGCTTTGCGAATGTCAGCACTAGATAGCAGCCCTAGCATTTTCCCAGTTGCATCAAGCGCCATGGCCACACCCATTTGACCATCTTCCACGGTTTGTAAAGCACTTTGAAGGGTGCAATTGTCTAAGATGAACTTTGGTGTTTCGGTGAGCGGGATCATGAAATCAGCGACTTTAAAACTAGAGCCGATACTTCTTTGTGTGAGGTTCATAAGGGCATTGCCCACACTGGCTTCTTTGAAAAGGTATGATCCTGAAACGGCAGTGCTGACACCCATTTGTCTTAAAATAAACGAGACTTCAGGGTTGACGCCGCCATCTACATGAATCGATTTATTGGGGTAGCGCTTTCTAAAAGTTCTGATTTTTTCAAAATTCTGGCGATCAAAAACTCCTCCAGATTGCCCCGGAATAGTGGCCATAATCAATATGAAATCAAAATCAGCGTAGTCGTCAAAAGCCGTAATTGGGGTTGGGGTAATTAAAGCCAAACCTTTTTTACCACTGATATTTTTCGGGATTTCAAGTTTAGATTGAAGGTCTTCTACCTGAAAAGTGACGTATTCAACCGGGTTTTCGATTAAATGTGGGTAAAACTTCTCTGGATCGGGTGTGATGATATGTAGATCTAGAGGTAGGTCACACAACTGACGAATCTGTTGGATGTCTTTAAACACCTCGAGGTTGTCATTGCAGTCAATGTGCAGAAGGTCTACTTGATGGGCTGCAAGATCAGCAATAACGGCTTCTAAAGGTCGAGAGGCGTCAGAGTAAATGGATGCTGAAATCTTCATGGGGGCAGCAAAAAAAGATGGGGTAAGCTACTCTTATCGCACCGCTACAACCTCATACCTTTGCTACATTCCTGTCCTGGAGGATTCAGAGGGAGCTGGTCGTAAAAGACTTACCCCATGCAAAAATAAAGAATTCCTTTGATATTAAGCAACAATTGCTCTATTCAAAAGAGAAATCATGGCTAAACAAACGATAAAAAGTTGTGTAGCAGTCTCTTCAGAAAGTGCGGATCCATCCTCGTCATCTTCGGAAACCTCCATGGCCATAAACTGAGCCAATTGTGGTTGGTCACAGAAAGACTCAATGATTTCTTCGTCTTCAGATTCAAAATACTGGTCAAGCATATCGAAATAAGGTTCTTCTAATTCATCGATATCGGCTTCAGTTACCGCTCTAAGTTCGATTCCTTCTTGCTTGAAAGCCTCTAAAACCAAGCAGAAATAATAAATAAGTAAACCTTCGAGGTCTTCATTCTTATACTCCTCAGGAGCAGTCATGACGTAACCTAAAAGCGCTTCTTGCGCTGAGGCATATAATTCGGTGATGTTTTCGAGTTGATCATCGGTGAGGTTATCGACAACCCCAATGGCCTTTTCAATGGCCTGTAAAGAAACTTGTTTCATGCAAATATTTTGTCAAAGGTAGTCTATTTCAATTGAAACCCCATTTTGATTAATCAAATTGGTAATTGTAACTTAGGCTACACTCCAAAACAGATGCTTCTGTTAATTTTGTTCTCGAAATGAAAACAATTCTAAATTCTGAAAAGTATTTTACCTATCTAGGTTATGTGCTTGGCGCGATAGGTGGGTATGTCTATTTTCTTGCTTTTCCTTGTACAACTGGTTGTGCTCTGAGAAGTACTCCATATGCAACAATCTTTATGGGCTTGTTGTTAGGTGGTATCGTTTTTCAATTTCTATTTGAATTCATTAACCCAAAAAATAATAAAGATGTCAAAAACAATCATTGATGTGCGCACGCGTGCAGAATTTGCAGGTGGACACGTTGCAGGTTCTATTAATATTCCTCTTCAAGAAATAACCGAGCACATTGACGAAATTAAGTCAATGCAGGCCCCAATTATTTTCTGTTGTGCTTCAGGTAACCGTTCAGGTCAAGCCACGCAATACTTTAAATCTATCGGTGTCGATTGCGAAAACGGTGGCTCTTGGTTAGATGTGAATTACGCTCAGACCAATAATTAGGATCATGTCAATTCTGAAAAAATTATTTGGTGGAACAAGTGTAGACTTTAAAACGCTTGTTAAAGAAGGTGCCATGATCATCGATGTGCGAAGTCCAGCAGAATTTAATGGAGGCCATGTTAAAGGTGCTGTCAATATTCCATTACAAGCAATTCAATCGAGCTTCAATAAAATACCGAAAAACAAAGTAATCATTACTTGTTGTGCCTCTGGCATGCGCAGTGGCAGTGCCAAAAGTTTGCTCAAAGCAGCAGGCTATAATGTGCATAATGGTGGTGGCTGGATGAGTTTGAAGTCTAAATTGTAAGTCTTACTGAAGCTCTATTTCTTAAAAGCTTGAGCAATAAAAAAGGCGGTCAATGACCGCCTTTTTTATTGCTATTAAATCCTTATTTATTGTTTTCAATAATATAAAGCAAGATCTTTTCCATTAAATGTGCGCGGTCTTTGCCGCTCACATTGTGTGGGTGCATTGGGTAGACGAAGTAATCTGCTTGTACGCCATTTTCGATAAAAGACTTTAACAAGACTTCGTTGTGTTGCATGACCACAACGTCGTCAACGGTGCCGTGAATCAATAAGAGCTTTCCTTTTAAATTTTTGGTATAGTTGGTAAGCGCATTGTTTTTATAACCGTCAGGGTTTTGCTCTGGGCGGTCCATGTAGCGCTCGCCATACATCACTTCATATAGTTTCCAGTCGATCACAGGGCCACCAGCAACACCTACATTAAAGATGCCTGCTTGGCGCAACATCAACGAAGTGGTCATAAAGCCACCAAAAGACCAGCCGTGTACTGCCATGCGGTTGCCATCAATATAACTCAAAGTTTTCAGGTAGTTGACACCCGTAAGTTGGTCTTCCATTTCAACAGTACCTAATTGGCGATGAATTTGGCTTTCAAACTCAAAGCCGCGCTCCCCTGAACCTCTGTTGTCTAGGGTAAATACAATATAGCCTTGGTTGGCCAGCCAGTGCATCCATAAATTGGCCCCTGCCAACCAGCTGTTGGTCACCATTTGTGCATGAGGCCCACCATAGACATAAACCAATACCGGATATTTTTTGGAAGGGTCAAAATTGCTTGGTCGGATCATGCGGTAGTAAAGCGCGGAACCATCTGTGGCTTTGAGTGTACCAATTTCTGTCGTTCCGATTTCGTAGTCCATGAGCGCATCCACTGCATTGTGTAACGGCTTAGCAACTTTTCCATTCAGCGTCATGATTTGCTCTTTGTTAGCTACTTCTAGGCTTCCAAAAGCATCGTAATAATAAGCGCCTTTCGGAGCCAATGCAAAGCGGTGTGTTCCTTCCTGCGTGGTCAACAAACGATTGTTGCCCTGTAAGTCCACTTCGTAAACTAAAGTATTACAAGGGTTAGGACCAGTTGCTGCATAGTAAATTTTAGAACCATCTTCATTGGCTGCCAAAATTGATTTGCATACGAATTTATTAGAGGTAAGCGTCTTGATGATTGTCCCTTTAATATCACAGTAATAAAGGTTGTTGAAACCATTTTTTTCAGAGATCCAAATAAAATTATCAGAGGTATTTGAAGGAAAGAAGGCAGGGTGTTCAGGCTCTACCCATTTGTCGTTGGCTTCTTCTAAAAGTGTTCGGATGAAAGTACCCTTGACGTCATACAAGTTCAACCACATATGGTTTTGATCGCGGTTGACCTCTGCGACCATGATGTATTTTTCACTAGGAGTAAAAGTGACATTTGTTAAATAAGAATCGGCGCCTGAACGCGGAGCAATGAATACGGTCTTTTTTGATTTGACATTATAGATTCCTACTTTAGGTTTTTCAGAAGCTTGCCCTGCCATTGGATATTTAATAAATCGAACAGCACCTGGTACTTGATTCACATCGAGCAAAGGATAGTCATGGACTGCGCTTTCATCTTTTTGATAAAAGGCAAGTAGAGCACCAGAATTTGACCAGAAAATCCCTTCAGAAATACCAAATTCACTGCGCGCATAGGTTTGCCCTGAGACAATATTCTTGTCTTTGTTTTTGGTGACTGCACGACCATCTATATAGAGATTGTTGTCAATGGTATAGGCAAGTTGTTTGCTTTTCGCATGAAAATGAGCGTTGTCTCCGTTTTCAGCAACTGTATGAATAGTACCTGTTTTGGTAGCCACATTGTAAAGTGCAAATACACTGCCGCCATCTGAAACTTGAAGGACATCTTTGGATACCCATGAGCTGTAGGCAAAATGAGCAAATTTGGTTCCAAGCGCTTGATTGAGGGCGTCAATCGTAAGCAATTCAGTAGATTTTTCGGAAGAAACAGCACTCAGTTGAATGCTTTTCCAATCAGCAGAACAAATCGTGTATTGGTCGGATTCTGGAACCCATTGGAAATTGTTTAAGCGAGTAGGAGAGAGGGCTCTTTGCTTGAGTACAGATTCTTTCAGGTCAAAGGTCTTTTTTTGAGCATGAAGCTGTGTCGTCAATACGATACAAATAATAACGAGCGCTAAATTTCTCATGTGCGTTGTATAAATTGATTAAAAAATAGTTCGAGTGGTCTGCCAACGTTGTAGCAGTGCAAAAGTACTTGATCGAGGTCTGGATTCAGTAAAGTTTGCGGCTCAAATGTGCTATAAAAGTAAAACTGTTTATTGAAAATGAAGGATTCTTCTTGTGCAGCTTCTTGAAGGTGTTTGTCTATTTTCTTGTTTTTTTCACCGTGAATTTCTCCAAATACTGCCTTAAACTCTTTACTGGTATATAGTTTTCGAAATTCAGTAAGGTTTTCTGCGATTCCTTCTCTTAAAGAAAGTAAATCTTCTTTTTCTATTTCATAGACCCCACCGTAGGCCCTCACATGTTCGGGCCCCAATTCAAAATAGATGCCATGAATAGAGCTGCTTTTCTTTCCCTGTGGTGAAATCACAGCCGAGCACATCGTTTTGTAGGGTGTTTTGTCTTTTGAAAAACGAATGTCTCGGTTGATCCTGAAAATGCAATCACTGGCCTTGAGTTCATTAAACGCAGTTTCTTTCTTAGCAAGCTCATCGATGAGGTGCTGCGTAAATGCTTTGAAAGGTGCTTTCACGCTGTTCTCATAGCGTTTGCGATTTTCGTCAAACCACTCTTTATGGTTATTAGCGGCAAGCTCCTGAAAGAACAATAAGTAATCTTCGGTGAAAAAAGGCATGTGCTCAATTTATCTATAAGCCATTATTAGCTTTATTTTTTCAACAAATCTATCTAATCAAATTCACATGGCCGTGGAAATCGAGTATTTCTTGTGTTTGTAAGGATTCAAGTTTGAGTTTCCATGTATAGGTCCCATTAGGGCAATCTAAGGCATCTAGTCCGTAAGTCCCATCCCAGCCGTATAATGGATCATGGCTTTCAAAGACCAGTTCACCCCAACGGTTGTAGATGTAGAACTCCATATAATTACGTTTCATTCCCTGAGAAAGTACAGGGTAGAATGTTTGGTTCTTTTCGTCTTCATTCGGAGTGAAAGTATTTGGTACATAGAAAATTAATTCTTCAAATACATGAATGTCAACAGAGGCAGTATCAAAACAACCCACTTCATTAAATGCTGTCATTAAGACATGGTAGTCAGCACCTTCCATCGGGTAGGTATAGGTAGGGTTATCATCATAACTGATACCGCCATCTCCCATTTGCCAAACATATGAAATCGAATTTTGAGATGAATTGGTAAACTGCACAGTAGGGTTCAATGCATTAACACTTGTTGGCGTAGCACCAATAAAAGCAAGTGGGTTTTCATAAACACAGACGTAGTCATCATAGGTCTCTTGAGCAATACATCCCTCTGGACTTGTTACAGTGAGTGAAACGTCGTAGCACCCCGCCTGGCCGTAGAAGTTGGTGACATTCCCCACTTGTGTTAGTGTTTGCCCGTCGCCAAAATCCCAGACCATTTCACTGGTGGCTTGGTAATTGGCATAGAAGGTGGCGTTGAGGTTTCCACAGCCAACAGTATCCATAGTGTAGAAGCTTGCATCTGGCATTTTATTTACTACAATGGTTGTTGAATCTGTGGCCGAACAATTGTTGATCGGATTGGTGCCAACTAACAGCACTTCGTAAATACCGGAGTTGTTGTAGATATGAATAGGAGAGTAGTCCACTGAGGTACCGCCGTCTCCGAAGCTCCAGTCGAAGTCGAAGTTAGGAGATGATAGATTAGTAAATTGGATGGTGTCCTCTGAACAAAGTGGATTTGTAAGTACACTGAAGTCAACATCCGGTTGGTCGTGAACGATCACCAAAACGGTATCTAGTGGAGCTGTACAACCATTTGCCGTTGCGGAAACTTCATATACAAGCGTGTCGTCTTGCCCAGAATCATTGATTAATAAATCATTGATATAAGTACCAGAAATGTTTGCATAAGTTTCACCAATAATTGGAATATTAAATACGCCATTCCAGATGATGCTCGCTGGAATGTTCGTTACCAAATTTATATTGGTGTATTCTCCTGAACAAATGGTCGTATCGTTATTTTGTAAAATAGGTAGCGGTAATACATTAATTGTTATTGGTAGATCATAAGCAGTACATCCGGAAATATCGGCTACTACATTTACAGCATAATAAACTGGTTCTGTGACCGCTGAATTGTTAGTCAAAATATCGTTGATTGAACTCGTGTTCTGAGGGGAAGTTGTTTCACCTAATACAACGCCGTTATTTGTTGCATACCAAGTAAATGTTGCATTCACTGTTGCAGCTAAATTCAAGGCTAGCGGATCATTACTACACCAATCAAAATTGGTAGCATTCGTAAGTTGGATTGAAGGATAAACTAAAACGGTGATCAGTTGAGGAACTCCTGGACAAGCGTTTGGCGATGAAATCAGGTCAACATAATAAGTTACATATTGGTTAAATGGTGTATTGTTAACGAGTATGTCACTTATATAACTTCCTGCGGTAGCTGTTGTTGTTTCTCCAGAGACATTAGGATTCGGAAGTGCGTACCAAATCATGTTTGCTGGATAGTTACTTTGTAAGAATATGTTAGTCAATTCGCCGCTACAAATTGCAGTATCCAATGGAGTCACTAGTGTATCTAGAATAATATTTGGAATCACTTCAACATTAAAATCTAGGTCAACTCCTACACAAGCACCCGTTATTGATGTTGGTGTAATTGTGTAATTTATATTTTGAATGGTTGAACTAACATTTTGGAGGCTGTTCAATATATAATTTGAATTGTTAGGCCCAACAGACTCGCCATTGACATTCGGATTATTTTGAGCACTCCAAATATACGTGGATGGAATACTTGCTGTAATAAGCTGTGAAATTACATCGCCATTACAAATTGTCGTGTCGTTGATATTATTGATTACCGGTTCAGGTAATACTTCAATTTGCCCAACAGGACCAGTAGTCGAACAGCCATTTAACGGAGTTGACACCATTCCTTGGAAAAGGATTTGTTGTGGTGTTAGACTCGTGTTCGATAAAATCATTCCTGGAATTTGATTCTGCCCAGCTTGTACAATTGGCATGGTCGGATCTCCAGTAATGGTATTTGGTACAGAGAGGAGCTGCCATGTTGAAATTACGCCATTTGTTGTTGAATTGATCACAACCACATTGCTCGTGTCACCAGAGCAAAATGATTGATTTGATAACGAGTAACTGATTACAGGAATTGGCTCAACCGTTATGGTTAGTTGATCCGGAATACCGTTACAAACAAAACCATTGTTAATATATTGTGGGATAACAGTAATATTGGAAGTTGTTGTTTGAGGTCCAGGATTTGTGACGTTAAATGGCGCAATATTGCCGCTGCCACTCACAGGTAATCCTATGCCTGAATTACTATTTGACCATGCATAATTGTTAGCCGTCCCGTTTAGCGACCAATTAATTAAATCTGTTAAATCTCCTGCGCAATGAACTTGATCTGGCAACGGACTCACTACTGGTACCGGAT